>NZ_JBEYFS010000335.1:0-9135 GCF_040634475.1 Streptomyces sp. NPDC007095 | reverse complement strand
GTAGGCGATCCCGAACAGACGCGCCCGGTGCTGCACAAAAACAGAAACAGCCTCGTCAAGGTCGCTCGTCACAGGGGACGACTCGAAATACATGACCATGCGCGCTCTCCGTTCCTCCGGTTACGTCTGTCCAATGGCGCTACCAAAGCGGCTGTCGCGCAGTTGCGGACGGCTCCGGCCTGCGATGCCAGGGGCTCTCCCGAAGACCGTGGTCCTGCCCGGCACAAGGCGCTCTATGGCTCGTTCGTGCGGTACCGGGACTGTGGTCGCTGAAGGCCGCGGCTGCTTCATTCACATCTCTTCCATAGACCGGGATCGGTCCGTCCCTGTGACATGACTGAGGCAGAAGGGCCGTGCCTGGCCCGGGCCAAGGCCGTGGAACAGCTCTTCACGAAGCCTGGGAGTGATGATCTGAGCAGCTCGTCAGCTTGCGCTGCCTGCCGGTGGTTCCCCAGCGGGTGCTCGGAGTTCTGCTGCCTGGTAGGCGTTGTGCTCTTACAGACGCCGACGGTGTCAGCAACCGTCGACGAACGTGACTGTCTTGTTGAGTGGCACCCGGCCGATACGGGGTTGGCTTGCCGTGACGTCCTCGTGCCCTATTGATATGCCGCAGAAGAGGAGGAGTTCATCCGGGGGCGACAGGACCTCCGCGACGGTCTCGTGGTACTTCGCCCAGGCCATCTGCGTGCAACTGTGAAGCCCTTCGGCGCGCAGCGGCAGCATGGTGGACTGCAGATATACGCCCACGTCGGACCACTGGGGTCGGCCCATGCAGCGGTCGATGTAGCAGAACAGGGCGGCGGGTGCCCCGAAGCAGTCCCAGTTTGCGGCAGAGGCTCGCTGCCGCGCCTCCAGGTCCTCACGTGGAATGCCGAGTGCGCCGTAACGCTGCTCACCGAAGGCGGATCGGCGCTCCTGGTAGGGGCTCTTCAGCGCCGGCGGGTACTGCTCGTACTCCGGCTCGTCCCAGGGGTCGCCTGCGGCTATGCGCTCGCCGGCACGCCATTTGAGCTCAGCCAGCGGCCGGCCGGTCAACACGTAGGCGTGCCACGGTTGGAGATTCGATGCGGACGGCGCCCAGGCCGCGGCGGACAGCATGCGCTCCAGTACCTCCCGCGGGACCTGCTGGTCGGTGAATCCCCGCACAGCTCGCCGACCGGCGACCGCTTCATAGACGTTCATGATCGCCTGTATCCCTCTCTGTCCGATGCATCCACGACAGTTGCAAGCATGACAGTATCATTTAATACAATCTGGGGGTGGGGCGACATAGGGTGGTGAGTGGGGCGACATGTATGAAGAAGGGCGCTCGTGCAGGGGCGGGTCGCGAGCGGCCTCTGCCGGTCCCCTGCAGGAGTGGTCTTCGCGTCGACCGACGGGGCGTGCGCTGTGCCGCAGACGTGTTGCGGGCCGATCTGTCGACCTGGGGGTATTCGGCCCGTTCGGCAAAGATGGGGCCCGATCCGAGGAATTCGTGGACGCCTTGCCCGGTCCCTCGCGCCAGAAGCTGACGTCGGCAAGGTCTGCATCGGTGAGGGCGGTTCGGTCTCCACCGGCGATGAGCCCTCGACCGTGCTGTCGGCGGCCTGGCCGGCTGGTGTGTGGCGACGAGGGGCGCGTTCGCCAAGGCGAGGTCCGCCGTGAAAGCCGTACGGCGCGGAACCCGTCCACCCGTCGGCCAGTCGCCGCGCGGACGCGCCTACGCTTCACCCTCCGCGGGATGGGCGAACCGGGTCAGCAGCCCCGTCAACCGTTCGGCCTCACCGGGCCCCAGTCCGGCCACCAGGCGCTCGGCCAGCGGCTCCGCCGCCACATGCGCGGCATCGAAAAGCCCGACGCCCTCAGGTGTGATCTCCACCGCCCGCACCCGCCGGTCCCCCGGAACGTTCTTGCGCACGGCCAGCCCCATGCGTTCCAGGTCGTCCACGACCCGCATGATTCCCGCCTTGTCCGACCCCGTCGCCGCCGCCAGGTCCCGCTGCACCGTGGGCCCGCGGTCGACCAGCACCAACAGCACCGCGAAATGCCGCAACTCGATGCCGAGCGGACGGAGTGCCTCCGTCATCACCGCCGCCGCACGCCAGTGCGCCCGCCGCAACAGCAGGGCGAGAGCGAAAGGTGAGGTGTCCCCGGGGCGGTCGGTCGCGCGCGAGGTGACGGAGGGGGTGGTTCTGTGAGGGACGTCGGTGGTCACGAGGTCACATTACAGCCATATGTGCATTCGATACGGTTTCATTTGAAACTGAGTGTGTGCTGCTGCTCTCTCGTCCTCCGGGTGCCCGTAGTAGTCCTGCGTGGACATGGTGCGGGGCGGATGGAGTCCCGCAACTGTCGCACCGGTTTCGGCGGGACGGGCGAGGCCCGGACTGTGCCGCGTTCGGCGAGCCGGACCGCGGCAGGGGTCTGCCGATCGGACAGTCCTTCAGCGAACCGCAACACCGTGGACAGCGCCTATGCCGCAGGACGCACCGCCGGACGCCCTGGCGGGGGAGCAGAGCGGTGAATGCCTCACCGACGACAACGTTCGCGAACTGATCATGCAGGCGTACCGCCGGCGTGCCGAGCCCCCGCGCCGCAATCGTGGAGGGGCAATCGCCGATGCAGACGGCAGACGGCAGACGGCAGGCGGCAGGCGAAGCGGCGATGCGATCGGGCTCCGTTCCCGACGAGCGAGTTGTCCACCGGGAGGTCGTGTGGCGCCCCGCGCTGTCGCTCGACCCATGCGCCGCGCCGGAGCCGTGATCCGGCCTGACCTTCCCGCTCGTAGTCACTTGACTGATGTATCAGGTCTCAGTCGGTCCCAGGCTCGTGGTAACCCGATCTACCGCGGCAGGTGAGGACCTTCCGAGCCGACTGTTGCCCCATTCACGGCTCCGTAGACACGAATCAGCAGCCATTGTGGCCGGAAGACGAGAGAGGACGAATCATGAGTGGGAAGGTCTTCGACACCGATGGTGAGCCCGGGTGTGCTCACAAAGATCGCAGACACCGGCAAGGTGGTCACACTGGGCGCGACATCCAGCCCGAGCCGGTGACATGTCGGACGGTCGTGGCTCTTCTCGAAGAGGAGGAGCATCTACCGGTCATAACGGATCTCCGATACGACAGCGCAGATCCGTATTCAGTCTTCATGGTATTTGACGCGGGTTCTGATTCGGTCATTGAGTGGGAATTTGGGCGCGAGCTACTGACTTCCGGACGGCGACGGCTCACTGGGCTCGGTGATGTTCAAATTTGGCCTGCCGAAATTCGCGGTCATGGGTTGGTGTACATGTCGTTCCGGTCTGGTTGGGAAATGTTTGTTGTAGCCGCATCGGCGGCAGTTGTCGACGAATTCCTGAAATCCACCTTCGAGGTTGTTCCCCTTGGGGAAGAAAGAAGTTTTCTGAGTATTGAAGGTTTCGTCGGTCAGCTGCCGAATGAAACATGACGTCTTCGATCCTGATCGAGTAATGCCCGGCGATTCCTGAGGTGTGTACGGGTTGGGGCCGGTGTTCCGTGACGTGCGACGCCCACGGGGAATGGGTATGCCGACGCGGTTGGGAACACCTTGTCGTCGCTCTCGTCCACCTGAGGGGGCATATAGGGGAGCACGAACCCCTCTCTCACGGCTGGATTGATCAGCTGTGGATGCCGCCCCGGGACGGGTGCTGGTCGGCTCTTGGTTCTACGCCCGCTGTATGGTGCAGGAAAATTGGTTGCGTGTTGAAGCGTAAGGACTGTCATCTGCAACCGTCGCCGCACCACGCAATGTCAACAACTCCACGACTTTCAGTGCGGTGCACCGCGCGTCGCCGGAGAACCTTGTCGTAGGTTGAGATGCTCATCGGCGGCGGAAACTCCTGTACGTGCGATCCGGGCCGGACTGTACAGCCGGGCATCGAATGGTCATTCCGAGCGGACCGATTGGATCGCCGGCCGACGGCCGCCTGTCGCCAACTCGACGCACAGGCAACCGCGCTGTCCCGGCGGCCCGGACCTGCGGAGCGAGGCGCGGCCCGCATGAAGTCCTGCCGCATCTTCCGTGCTGCCCACCGCTGCCCGCATCGTCTGTCGTCAATCACCGCAGACCCCCGCAGCCTGGAGCGGCAACGCCGAAAGAGCTCCGAACCTGCGGGTCATGGGTCGTGAGGGGGCAGGGTCTGACCGCCTTGGCAGTTGTTCATCTTGCTCCCGGGCGATCGATCGTGCCGATGGGGCGCTTCGGCTGTGCGCCTCCACGGCTTCTCCGACCCCTTCGGGATCACGCTCACCAAAGTCGCGGGCCTGCCCGGAATTGGTTGAGACTCGCCGTTCGCTGCTTCGTCCTAGAGTCGTTCGACTGATGGTTGAGCCTCACCGATATGAGCCGTCGCACCTGACGAGTAGCATGGTGGCCGGAAGGACCCCTTGACGGAGAGAAGCGTCACGTGCTGTGCCCGATGCCCGCTGTGCCGATGAGTGAACGTCCGGCCCCGCCTGAGCATTCTGTCGCCACGGTCAACGGAAGCAGCGCAGGCGGGCGGCGCCGGAGGGCAGAGGGCACCGTCTTCGTACGGCGCGTTCCGGTGCGCATGTTCATGGTCACGGCGAGCGTACCTGCACGCGTGCGATGATCGGGCGGGACAAGGAGTTGCGCACCCTGCGTGGGCTGCTGGCAGACACTGCGGCCGGGCATGGCAGTGCGCTGCTGATCCACGGCGCCGCTGGTGTCGGCAAGTCGGCTCTGCTGCGCACGGTCGTGGCCGACGCCACCCAGGGCGGCTTCAAGGTGCTACGCACGTCCGGGGTGGAGCCCGAGCAGTGGCTGCCATTCGCCGCGCTGCAGTTGCTGCTGCAACCAGTCGCCCGTGGCATGAAAAACCTGTCGGCTCCGCACCGGTTGGCGCTGAGCGGCGCGTTCGGCGCCAGGGACTCCGAGCCCGAGATATATCAGGTCGGACTGGCCGTGCTTGAACTGCTCGCCGACGCGGCCAACCGGCAGCCGCTCCTGCTGTTGGTCGATGACGTGCAGTGGATCGATTCCTCCAGCCGGGACGTGCTCAAGTTCGTTGCCCGGCGTACCCGCGACCTCGCCGTACAGGTGATCGCTGCCGCCCGGATCCACTACTCCGAATCGTACGTGCTCCTGGATCTCCCCCTGGAGCCGCTCGGCCCGACGGCCGCCGCCGAATTGCTTGATGCCGGCGCGCCCGACCTGCCGTTGCCTTTGCGGGAGCTCATCCTGGAGCGCGCCGCGGGCAATCCGCTGGCCCTGGTAGAGCTGCCCAAGGCGGTGCAGGGCGTGACCGCGCAGATGGACGACCTGCCGCTGACCCAGCGCCTGGAGGACGCGTTCTCCGCGCGTACCGATTCGGTGAGCCGGGAATGTCGCACGTTTCTCCTGGTCCTGGCTGCCGAGCCGGCCGCGCCACTGAACCTGCTGCTGGAGGTGTCGAGTCGCCTCTTCGGCTCGGCGGTCTCCGTCGAAGCAGTGCAGGAGGCAGTCGACGCGGATCTGGTCACCCTGGTCGGCTACACCCCAGAGTTCCGCCATCCGCTGATGCGCACGGCGATCTACACGCACGCTACGCTCGCTGACCGACTGGCGACCCACCGTGCCCTCGCATCGGTGATGGACGACACCCCCGAGCGTCAACTCGCCCACGAGGCAGCGGCCACTATCGGCCCGGACGAGGAGCTGGCCGCCCGGCTCGAGCGTTTCGCCGATGCGTCGCACGCCCGAGGGAAGGTGGCGGCTGCCGTCCCGGCGCTGCGCCAGGCAGCCGACCTCGTCCTCGACGCGCAGCGCCGAACCGGCATGCTGGTTCGGGCGGCCGAGCTGTCCAGCGAGATCAACGACCGGATCAGCGTCCAGACACTGCTGGACCGCACCGACATGAGCGCGCTGGGCCGGGTGGAGCGGGCTCGCCTCATGGTGGTGTCCGACAACTGTGCCTTCGAACCGGGTGAGCCGCAGCGACGGATCCAGGACATGGTCACTGCGGCGGCCGGAGCGTTCGACGCGGGAGCCGGAGACGTCGCGGAGAACCTGTTGTGGCGTGCCGCCGCACGATGCTTCTTCCAGGACGGCGACGCGCAGGTGCGTGCTCAGGCCGCGGCAGAACTGGATCGATGGAATCCTGATCCGGATGCCCCCCACGTACTGACGGTGCGGGCGTACACCCAGCCGTACCAGCACGGGGCTGACGTGATCGCACGGCTGGATGGAATCAGAGCAAACCCCCGAGACGGCCGGGTCCTGCATTTTCTCGGTAGTGGCGCAATGGTCATCGGCGACCTCGGTCGTGCCGCCCACTACCTCGACCTGGCGGCCGCGGCGTGGCGGTCACAGGGCCGACTCGGGCTGCTCGCCCGTTCGCTGGCCGCCAGCTGGCCACAGGTGTACCTCGGTCAGCTCGAGCGAGCTCGCGAGGAGTCCGACGAGGGGCTGGCCCTGGCCGAGGAGACCGGGGAATGGATCGTCTGGCTAGGGCTGAAGGCTACAGCCGGCCTGGTGGCGGTGCTGCGCGGAGAAACCGAGCAAGCAGCGCGTGTGATCCGCGAACTACGCATGCACAGCCTGTTCCCGGGCATGCCGTTCGTCACCGTGATGGCGCAGCAGGCCGAAGGCCTGCTCGCTCTGTTCGAGGGCCGCGCAATGGAGGCATACGACGTTCTCACGCGCGCGTTCGATCCCGTTGACCCGCACTACCACTCGGTGAGCCACTGGCTGCTCGCGCCGGACCTGGCGGACGCCGCTGTTGCCGCGGGCACCGTGGAGCAGGCCCGGGAATTGCTGGCCGACCTTCCGGAGCTGGCTGGACAGCTGCCTTCGGAAATGATGGTGGTGGCTCACGCCTACACCGACGCGGTGCTGGCTCCGGACGACACGGCGGAGGAGCGCTACGCCGCGGCCCTTGCCGCATTGCCGAAGCACTGGACGCTGTCGCGTGCCCGGCTGCATCTGCACCAGGGCCGCTGGTTGCGCCGCCAACGCCGCAACGTGGACGCCCGGCACCCGCTTCGACTCGCCCGCGACGAGTTCGACCGGGCCGGCGCGCAGCCCTGGGCCGAGATGGCCCGTGAGCAACTGCGTGCCACCGGCGAGTCGAGCGGTCGACGGCACGCGAACACCGGTGAACAACTGTCTGCCCAGGAAATGCAGATAGCCGTGCTGGCGTCACAGGGGCTGAGCAACCGGGAAATCGGCCAGCGCCTGTTCATCTCGCACCGCACCGTCGGAGCGCACCTCTACCGCATCTATCCACGCCTTGGCATCACCAGCCGGGGCAAGCTCGCCGCCGCACTGGCCGCACTTCACGATGAACAGCCCACGTCCGACGTCTCCGGCACTGCGGGTGTCGATTAATTATCCGGCCTTCGTTTTGTGGCCTGGTCTTGAGGCTGTCTGCCGCTGGCGGAAACTCAGGTGGCCTCGGTGCGCCGTCTGGGTAGAGTCGGGCGATGCCCGAGCTGAAGCAGCTGCATGCCGGCCACGCCCCGGCGGTCCTGGCCTTCGAGCTGGCGAACCGCGCCTACTTCGCTACCTCGGTCTCCGACCGCGGCGACGACTTCTTCGACCAGTTCACCGACCGGTACAACGCCTTGCTGGCTGAGCAGGAAGCCGGCATCTGCGCTTTCTACGTGCTCGTCGCCGAGGACGGCTCGGTACTCGGCAGGTTCAACCTGTACGACTTGGAGGACGGCACTGCCAGACTCGGCTACCGGGTCGCGGAGCAGGTCGCCGGGCGCGGCGTGGCGACCACGACCGTCCGGGAGCTGTGCCTGCTGGCGGCGTGGCGGCACGGGCTGCGCGCACTGCGGGCGGCCACCGCCCATGAGAATGTCGCGTCCCAGAAGGTGCTGGCCAAAGCCGGGTTCGTCCCGGTCGGTCCAGCCGGCCCAGCCGACCTCGGCGGTAAGCCAGGCACCTGGTATCAGCGCGATCTGGTACTCCAGTCATAGACCGCGATCTTGCTGGTGGGGCCGACTGGGAGCCAGGCGCGCCCAACGCTGATCATCGGTGTATGAAGACTAACGATCTTGTGGTGGCCGCAGGGCGCGGCGTGGACCCTGCCCGCCGGCAGGAGGCGTTCGAGGGTCTGAGGTCCCGGATAGCGGGCCTGTTCGCGCGGGTTGAGCCCCGTCGCCGGGTACGGGAGTTGATGCTGGGGCTGTTGTCGGACATGCCGCGTAAGAACTGCTGGTCGAGCCGCCCCGGCTGGTCCGCCGCCGAGCTGCGGCGGCGGCGGGCCGGCTCCAGAAGGCTGTTACCGAGACCCTCCAGCGCGCGGGGAGCGAGGGCCCAGGTCTCCCCGCTCTGGTGCACCAGATCGTGGTCGGCCAGGCGTCGCAACGTCCGGTAGACGGTGGCACGGGACACCGAGGCCGTTCAGGCAAGCTCACCGGCCGTCTGGGTGGACCGGATGCGCGGCGCGCCGATGATCACGAGGGCGGAGCTCCCGAGGCCGTGGTGGGCGAAGGCGTCGTGGCCCCATCAGGCGGGCGATGACGGTGGAATCGATGTCGGCCGTCGTGGCTGTCTCAGGGGTGGGCCACTCCTCAGGTGCCGGGTCGGGGGTACTGAGTGGTCCGGAAGCAAGACAGCGGAGCGGGGATGCCCGGAGGGTGGGCGCTGCCGGTGTCGAGGCACCAGGTGGAGCCCTCACGGCCGTGGCCGACCCGCAGACGGCGCAGCCATCCGCACGGTTTGAGGACGGTGTCGTAGACGATCCGCAGGGTCGTGCGGGAGATGCCTGCCTCCTCGGCCGTCTGCCGCTCGCCGGCGTGGTGCAGGGGCCCGCCCGCGATCTCGGCGAAGTTCAGATGCACCCGCAGCACCCGCAGCGCGGTCCGCCCCCGCTCCCCACGCCAGGGCGTCGTCTCCATCCGGTCGCGCAGCGCGGCGAGAACCTCGTGGCGTGATGGCGCGACTCCAGCGCCCCGGTGCTGCCGACCGCGGCCGGCGCGCTGGCCCACACCCGGCGGATGTAGTCCAGGGCGCGTGCCTGGCCGGAGCGCAGCGCGATGTGCCGGGCGTGCTGGCCGCCCTAGGTCCTGTCGTCAAATTCCCGTCGTGCGCCCGGAGGGCGGGCCCTGCGGCGTCAGGTGCGTGCTCTCGGCGTGCCGGGCACAGGCCCTCGTACTGGACGTACTTGGGTCTGTGCCTGGTGC
>NZ_JBEYFS010000334.1:0-9223 GCF_040634475.1 Streptomyces sp. NPDC007095 | reverse complement strand
GCAGGACGCGGCCCCCGGCCACCACCCGCCAGCCGCCGTCCTCGGCGCGGCGCAGCTCCGTCACCGCGGCGCCGGTGAGGATCTCGCCACCCCGCGCGCGCACCGACCGCGCGACCGCGAGCGGCAGTTGGCCCACTCCGCCCTCGATGCCCATGAACACCGGCCCGGTCTGCTGGGCCGCGGCCGCCTTCGCCTGGATCTCACGGACCGCCTCGGTCAGGGAGACATGGGTGCGGAGAGCGGCGAACAGCTGGGGGACGGCCAGCCGCATCGAGATGCGGTACGCGTCGCCCGCGTAGACGCCGCCCAGGAGGGGCTCGACCAGGCGGTCGACGACCTCGCGGCCGAGGCGTGCCGCCACGTACTCCCCCACGGCCACGTCGTCGCCGACTTCCGTGCGGGGCAGCTCGGCGTCGCGCTCGATGCGGGCCAGGCCCTCGTCGGAGAGGACTCCGGAGAGGGCGGCGGCCGTGCCGGGCACGCCCATGACGTGGCCCTTGGGCATGGGGCGCAGCGTGCCGCGCGTCCACAGGGAGGCACTCGCGGTGGCGGGCGGCTGGAGGCGGTCGGCGAGGCCCACCTCGCGGGCGAGCGCGACCGCTTCCGGGCGGCGCGCGAGCATCGACTCGGCGCCGAGGTCGACCCGCGCGCCCGCGATCTCGCCGGGCAGCAGCTTGCCGCCGACGCGGTCCGACGCCTCCAGGACGGTCACCCGCGCGCCGCGGTCCAGCAGGCGGTGGGCGGCGGCCAGACCGGCGATCCCGCCCCCGATGACGATGACCTGTCCCGTACCCGTACGACTGTCCTGTGCGCGCATGACTCCACCTTCTCAGACCCCGCTGAGGAGCCCGCCGGGACCTGGTGCCGTCGTCCGGTACGGCGGTGTCCTGCGCGAGTCCCGACCGTGACCGCATCGGGATCTGATCCGGCCAACGTCGCGTCGGGCTCCGGCGTCGGAGGAAGGTCAGCAGTCACCGGCCACGGGGGTAGACCCACATGCGCACACGACGTTCCGCACGAACCGGCCCGGTCCTCGCCGGGATACTCCTCGCCGCCGCCCTCGCGGTGACGGGCTGCGGCGCCGCCGGCGGTGGCTCCTCCTCCAGCGCCGACAAGGCGGCCGCGCCGGGCGCGGAGAAAGCCCGCTCGGGCGCCGCGGACAGCGCCGCCTCGGGCGCGGGCGGCGCCAAGTCCGGCACCCCGTCCAAGAGCGCCAGCACATCCGTCCCGGCCGGCAGCCACATCATCCGCACCGCCTCGCTGACCCTGCAGGTCAAGGACGTGCCCAAGGCACTGGAAGCGGCCCGCACCGCGGCCGTCGACGCGGGCGGCTACGTCGGCAACGAGACGACCACCCGGGACGGCGGGGGCCGCGAGCGCACCCGAGCCGTACTGCGTGTGCCCACCGACCGGTACGACGCGGTGCTCTCCTCCCTGGAGGGCACCGGGAAGGTCATCGAGCGGACGGCGAAGGCGCAGGACGTCACCGACCAGGTCGTCGACGTGGAGAGCCGCGTCAAGTCGCAGCGCGTCAGCGTGGCCCGGGTCCGCGAGCTGATGGACCAGGCCACCAAACTGAGCGATGTGGTCGCCCTGGAAGGAGAGTTGAGCACCCGCGAGTCGGACCTCGACGCCCTCCTCGCCCAGCAGGCGTCCCTGAAGGACCGCACCAGCCTGGCCACCATCACCCTCTCCCTCTCCGAGACCCCGCTGAAGGTGGCCGCGAAGAAGTCCGGCGGGCCGGGCTTCGTGGACGCGCTCACGGGCGGCTGGGACGCGTTCGTCACGATGCTGCGCTGGATCACGGTGGTGTTCGGCGCGGTGCTCCCGTTCCTGCTGAGCGCCGGGCTCCTCCTGGCGCTGTGGCTGCGCCTCGCCCGCACGGGGCAGCCGCGCCGGCCCGGGGCCGATGCGGCTCCCACGAGCGCGGGTTCGCTGCCGGTGGCACCGCAGGTGCGCGAAGAGGGTGGCGACGAGGACTGAAATGCCCGGTCCCCGTAGCGTGTTCGCATGAGCATGAGCCGTACGGAGCGACTGGTCGTGATCGGGGGTGACGCGGCGGGCATGTCCGCCGCGTCACAGGCACGCCGGATGCGCGGGCCCGACGAGCTGGAGATCGTGGCGTTCGAGCGCGGCCACTTCACCTCCTACTCGGCCTGCGGCATCCCGTACTGGGTGGGCGGCGACGTCCCCGAGCGGGACCGGCTGATCGCGCGGAGCCCGGCGGAGCACCGGGAGCGCGCGATCGACCTGCGGATGCGCACGGAGGTCACGGAGATCGATGTCGGCGGGGGCCGCGTCCGCTCGCTCGACCTCGAGACCGGGTCCGAGGAGTGGACCTCGTACGACAAACTCGTGATCGCGACCGGCGCCCGTCCGATCCGCCCCGACCTGCCGGGCGCCGATGCTCCGGGCGTGCACGGCGTGCAGACCCTGGACGACGGCCAGGCCCTCCTGGACACACTGGCGGCGACCGAGGGCCGTCGCGCGGTGGTCGTCGGCGCGGGCTACATCGGCGTGGAGATGGCCGAGGCGCTCATCAACCGCGGGTATGAGGTGACGGTCGTCAACCGCGGCAAGGAGCCGATGTCCACCCTCGACCCCGACATGGGCCGCCTGGTGCACACGGCCATGGAGGGCCTGGGCATCACCATGGTCAACGACGCCGAGATCACCAAGCTCCTCAGGGGGCAGGACGGGCGGGTGCGCGCGGTGGCCACCGAGGACGCCGAGTACCCGGCGGACGTGGTCGTGCTCGGCATCGGCGTACGCCCCGAGACCACGCTCGCACGGGCCGCGGGACTCCCCCTCGGCGACCACGGCGGGCTCCTCACCGACCTGGCGATGCGGGTGCGCGGGCACGAGAACATCTGGGCCGGCGGCGACTGTGTCGAGGTGCTCGACCTGATCTCGGGACGCGAACGGCACATCGCGCTCGGCACGCACGCCAACAAGCACGGTCAGGTCATCGGCTCCAACGCGGGCGGCGGGTACGCGACCTTCCCCGGTGTCGTCGGTACGGCCGTGAGCAAGGTCTGCGATCTGGAGATCGCCCGTACCGGGCTGCGCGAGAAGGACGCGCACCGGGCGGGTCTGCGGTTCGAGACGGTCACCATCGAGTCGACCAGCCGCGCGGGCTACTACCCGGACGCGGACCTCATGACGGTGAAGATGCTCGCCGAGCGCCGCACGGGGCGGCTGCTCGGCGTGCAGATCGTCGGCGGGGAAGGCGCGGCGAAGCGGGTCGACATCGCCGCGGTGGCGCTGACCGCGGGCATGACGGTGGAACAGATGACCGCCCTGGACCTGGGCTACGCGCCCCCGTTCTCACCGGTGTGGGACCCCATCCTGGTGGCGGCACGCAAGGCGGTGACAGCGGTACGCAGGAACGCCGTGTAGCCGTGTAAGAGAGCGCCCCAATGGGGCGCGGGGAACCGCCCGACCAGCCACAACGGATCCGCAGCCGGCACTCGACCGACCGCTGAGCTCCTACGCAGACTCGTGCCCCGAGTTCCCGTTGATGCGGTCTATCGCCTGCCGCGCCTGCTCGGCCGGCGGCCGCGCCGGAAGCGAGGACACCGACGCCGAGGCGGTGACGGCCGCGGGCTGCGTGGTGGGCGGCTTGGCGTGGGCGGCCGACCGCGCGGAGCGCAACCGGTGGCTGACGGCCTCGTCGAGGGTCACCGGCCGCTGCATCCTCGCCGCGAGCCGTCCGGCCTCCTGGCCGAGCGCTGCGACGTCCTCCCAGGGAAGGTGCAGCACCAGGGCGATTTCCGCCTCGCCGTCGGGCAGGGCATGCATCGGAGGAGTAACTCGGTCGTTCATCGCCTGTGTCCTCACGTCTCTCGCGTCGCGTCTTCGTCGCGGCGCGGGCGGTTGAGGAGACATACGGATGCGGGGCCGGGGGCGTTCACGGATTCACCCGGCGTATCCCGGGCACTAGTTCCTCGTGGTCATCCCCGTCCATGACGTGAACCCGGTGCGCCGCACGCCCTATGTGACGTACGCGCTGATCGCCGCCAATGTTCTGGTCTTCCTCTACACGCCCGGCCTCGCGGGATCGGTGGCGGGTGACAGCGGGCTCTCCCAGCTGTGCCATCTGCACGCGTTCCTGGAGCACTACGCCGCGGTGCCGCAGGAGTTGGTCCACCATCAACTGCCCCGCCTGGTCCCGACCGGCGACGTCGGCGTCGGGGCAGGGGGCCCCGGGTGTCTGGTGGGGCCGCCGACGTACGACAAGTCGCCGCCGCTCTCGGTCCTCACCGCGATGTTCCTGCACGGCAGCTGGCTGCATCTGCTCGGCAACATGCTCTTCCTGCTGATCTTCGGCAACAACATCGAGGACCGCCTCGGACATGTGCGGTTCGCGGTGTTCTACGTGGCGTGCGGTTACGCGGCGGCGTACGGCTTCGCGTACCTCAACGCCGACTCGACCGACCCGCTGATCGGCGCCTCCGGAGCGATCGCCGGAGTCCTCGGCGCCTATCTGGTGCTCTATCCGAAGGCCAGGGTCTGGGTGCTCGTCCCGTTCCTGGTCTTCCTGCCGCTGCGGCTGCCCGCGTGGCTGGTGCTGGGCTTCTGGTTCGCGTTGCAGGCGGTGTACTCGTCCGGCGGCGGCGTCTCCACCGCCGGAACCGTGGCGTACGAGGCCCACGTGGTCGGCTTCCTCGTGGGGATGCTGCTGGCCTGGCCGCTGCGCCCGGGCACCCCGCCACCGCCGGAACCGCGCAGCCTGCTGTTCGGCAGACAGGCGCGGCACAGCTGGTGAGGCACGTGGTGCTGAGCCGTGCGGCGTCCCCCGTACGGGGTCAGCGCGCGGTCTGCTGGTGGACGTGCTCCACGAGGCGGGTCAGCGCGTCCGGGTCGGTGCTCGGCGGGACGCCGTGGCCGAGGTTGAAGACGTGGCCCTCGAGACCGGCGGCGGCGTCCAGCACCTCGCGGGTCTTGGCCTGAACGGCCTCGGTGGTGGAGAAGAGGACGGCGGGGTCGAGGTTGCCCTGGAGCGCCTTGCCGGGGCCGACACGGCGGGCGGCCTCGTCGAGCGGGACGCGCCAGTCGACGCCGACGACGTCCGCGCCCGCCTCGCCCATGAGGCCGAGCAGCTCGCCGGTGCCGACGCCGAAGTGGATGCGCGGCACGCCGTACCCGGCCACGGACTCGAAGACCTTGGTGGACGCGGGCATCACCGAGCGCCGGTAGTCGGCGGGTGCCAGGGCGCCGACCCAGGAGTCGAAGAGCTGGACGGCGCTGGCGCCCGCCTCGATCTGCACCTTCAGGAAGGCGGAGGTGATCTCGGCGAGACGGTCGAGCAGGTCGGCCCACAGCTGCGGGTCGCCGTACATGAGCGCCTTGGTGTGCTCGTGGTTCTTGGACGGACCGCCCTCCACGAGGTAACTCGCGAGAGTGAAAGGCGCGCCCGCGAAACCGATGAGCGGGGTCTCGCCGAGCTCGGCCGTCAGGAGCTTGATCGCCTCGGTGACGTACCAGACGTCCTCGGGGGTCAGATCGCGCAGCTGGGCCAGGTCGGCGCGGGTGCGGATCGGGTTCTCGACGACCGGGCCGACGCCCGGCTTGATGTCGAGGTCGATGCCGATGGCCTTCAGCGGGACGACGATGTCGCTGAAGTAGATCGCCGCGTCCACGTTGTGCCGGCGCACCGGCTGGAGGGTGATCTCGGCGACCAGCTCCGGCCGCATGCACGAGTCCAGCATGGGAATGCCCTCGCGCACCTTGAGGTACTCGGGCAGCGAGCGACCGGCCTGCCGCATGAACCACACGGGCGTGTGCGGCACGGGCTCGCGCCTGCACGCCTTGAGGAAGGCGGACTCGTATGTGGCTGTCGGCGGCTGGCCCGCGGCGGGGCGGTCATTGGCACTCACGACGGAAAGTCTCGCACGCCCCGCCGACCCGCAAGTGCCGGGCTCCGGCGTCCGGAGCGGGGCGCTCCCGCCTGCGCGTTCGCGCAGCGGGATCCGGACAGTGGTCCGGCGCACGGATCCGGACAGTGGTCCGGCGCACGGGTGTCTCTCCCTGCGCGCGGGCTCCGTTCCCCTTAATCTTCCCCGCATGGCTGCGGCTCAGGGACGACTGTCGGACGGCGCTGGCGGAATGGACGATGCCAAGGAGGGGGACCGGGATGCGAGGGAGACGGCTCCGCCGCCCTTCCGGGCTGCCGTCGACGCATTGAGGGCCGCGCGGCTGCGGCCCGAGATCGAGATCGACCCGACGCGCCCGCCACAGCGCCTGGCCCCCTTCGCGTACGCGCTGGAGGCCGCGGTCGTCGCCGATGACGAGGACCTGGCGGACGGCCGGCTCATCCTGCTGCACGACCCGGCGGGGCACGACGCCTGGCAGGGCTCCTTCCGGCTGGTGACGCTGGTCCGCGCGGAGCTGGAGCCGGAGATGGCGGCCGACCCGCTGCTCCCCGACGTCTCCTGGTCGTGGCTGACCGGCGCGTTGCAGGCCCGCGGCCTGTCGTACGGCGAACCGAGCGGCACCGTCACCCGGGCCAGCTCGCACTACTTCGGGGGGCTGTCCGAGCGCCCCTCCGCGTCCCAGATCGAGATCCGGGCCTCCTGGACGCCTCGCGAGGGCCTGGGCGGCGTACCGGACACGGCAGCGCACCTCGCCGCCTGGTGCGATCTGCTCTGCCAGATCGCGGGCCTGCCCCCGGCGGGGCCGGGCGACGGCTCGGTGGTGACCCTCCCGCAACGCCGGGGGCCGCAGTCCCGCTGAACGCCCTTCCTTCGCTTCTCCGTCTTCCGGGGCGTCCGTGTCCTGTCGAACGGGCGCCCTTTTCGACCTCGTGGAACGCCGCGCCCTTTGCCGAGTTCCTTGCCGAGGTTTTGTCGATACGGCCACTTTCAGCCGTGTCGCGACACGTAACGACTCGGTTCGATCTTCGGATGATCGATCGCGTGTCCGAATTGCACGGATTGTTACTCACTAAATCGTGATCATTCTCTAAAGGCCGACGGGTTTGATGCCGAAGACGTCTGTGACCTTGAAAGCACGGTTCGCCCCGGCTTCATCCCCACAGCCGGTCCCGTCCCGCACCCCCAGGAGGCCTGGTGTCCGTTCTCCTCGAGCAGCCCGCAAGCCTGGTCGCCTACCGCCCGAACAAGCCGACCGCCATGGTGGTCGTGGCCGACCCACGGGTCCGATCCACCGTCACCCGCCACCTCTGGGCGCTCGGAGTGCGCGACGTCATCGAGGCGTCGTCCGTCGCGGAGGCCCGTCCCCGAATCGGCAACCCGCGCGACATCTGTGTCGCCGACGTCCATCTGCCCGACGGCAGCGGGCTCACCCTGCTGTCCGAGACCCGAGCCGCGGGCTGGCCCAACGGCCTCGCCCTCTCCGCCGCCGACGACATCGGCGCCGTGCGCAACGCCCTCGCGGGCGGCGTCAAGGGCTATGTCGTCACCGGCACCCGCACGAACGTCGGGCTCCCCACCCGACCCGGTGTCGCGCCCATCGGCTCGGCCGCCGCCCGTATGCACCGCCGCCCCCCGGGTGCTCCGAGCCACCCGGGCGGCTACCGCGAGCTCTCCGGCCGTGAGGTCGAGGTGCTCCGGCTCGTCGCCGAGGGCCAGTCGAACAAGGCCATCGGCGTCTCCATGGGCCTGTCCGCGCTGACCGTCAAGAGCCACCTCGCCCGCATCGCCCGCAAGCTCGGCACGGGGGACCGCGCCGGAATGGTGGCGGTCGCCCTGCGGACGGGGATCATCCACTGAAAGGGGGGCACACCCCCCACCGGACCGGATCTTTCACCGACCTGACTGGTTTACGACCCTCCTGCGCCCGTCGACGGAACGTTCCGTCGGCGGGCGTAGTCCATACACGGATACCCTTGACAGGTGACCGACGCCCAAGAGACCGCAGAAGACAGCTCACTGCGAACCACCGGAGGCGGCCCTCCGGACGACGTCGAATCGGCGCCGATCCCTTTGCTTGAGCCCCGAGAGGGTATTCCGCCCGTCGTCGCCGACGAGACCTCGCTCGCCGAGGTGATCGCGGCCTTCGCCGCCGGCTCCGGCCCCGTGGCCGTGGACGCCGAACGCGCGTCCGGGTACCGATACGGCCAGCGCGCCTATCTGGTGCAGCTGCGCCGCCAGGGCGCCGGCACCGCGCTGATCGACCCCGTCGCCTGTCCCGACCTCTCCGGACTCGGCGAGGCCGTCTCCGGCGTCGAGTGGGTGCTGCACGCCGCCACCCAGGACCTGCCGTGCCTGCGCGAGATAGGCATGGTGCCGACGCGGCTCTTCGACACCGAGCTGGCCGGACGCCTGGCCGGGTTCCCCCGAGTGGGCCTGGGCGCGATGGTCGAGAGCGTGCTCGGCTTCGTACTGGAGAAGGGGCACTCCGCGGTCGACTGGTCCACGCGCCCGCTCCCGGAGCCGTGGCTGCGCTACGCCGCGCTCGACGTGGAACTGCTCGTCGACCTGCGCGACGCCCTGGAGAAGGAGCTCGACCGGCAGGGCAAGCTGGACTGGGCCCGACAGGAGTTCGACGCGATCGCGCAGGCCGAGCCCGCGCCGCCGCGCAAGGACCCCTGGCGCCGTACGTCCGGGATGCACAAGGTGCGCCGCCGTCGCCAGATGGCGGTCGTACAGGAGCTGTGGGAGACCCGGGACCGGATCGCCCAGCGCCGGGACATCTCGCCGGGCAAGGTGCTGGGGGACGGGGCCATCGTGGAGGCCGCGCTCTCCCTTCCGGCCAATGTGCACGCGCTTTCCGCGCTGAACGGGTTCGGGCACCGGATGGGGCGGCGCCAGCTGGAGCAGTGGCAGGCCGCCGTGGACCGGGCGAAGGCGGTGCCGGACGCCGAGCTGCCGCAGCCGGGGCAGCCCGTCACCGGGCCTCCCCCGCCGCGCGCCTGGGCCGACAAGGACCCGGCCGCCGCCGCCCGGCTCTCCGCGGCGCGGGCCGCCGTGTCGGCGCTGGCCGAGCAGCTCAACATGCCGCAGGAGAACCTGATCACTCCGGACACGGTGCGGCGGGTGTGCTGGGAGCCGCCGGCCGGTGCCGACGCCGAGTCGGTTTCGGCCGCGCTTGCCGGGTACGGGGCGCGGGCGTGGCAGGTGGAGCTGGTCACACCGGTACTGGTGGAGGCGCTGACGGTCAAGGGGGCCTAGGTCCTGTCGTCAAATTCCCGTCGTCGCCCGGAGGGCGGCTCCGCGGCGTCAGGTGCGTGCTCTCGGCGTGCCGGGCCCTGACCCTCGTA
>NZ_JBEYFS010000333.1:0-9237 GCF_040634475.1 Streptomyces sp. NPDC007095 | reverse complement strand
GAGGGCGCGCCCCGGTCTCTGGCCACGGCCGCCGCCTCCCCGAGCCGGGCGGCGACCTGTGGGTCGGTACCGGTGGTGGCCAGCGCGAGGTGCCGGGCCCGTTCGATGGGGTCGGAGGCGGCCGTGGAGAGCGCGGCATGGGCGGCGCGGCGTTCCTGGGCGCTCGCCTCCGCGTACAGGGCGGCCGAGATCATCGGATGCGCGAACCGGATGCCCGGTGTCTCGCGCTCGGTCGCCAACAGCCCGAGCGAGGCGGCGTGCGCGGTCTCGGCCTCGGCGTTCTCGCGCCCGGCGGCGTGCAGCAGCGCCAGCGTGGGGCGGGCGCCCGCGCTCGCGACGAGCAGGGTGCGGCGGGCCTCGGCGGAGAGCATCTCCAGACGGCTGAGGACGAGCGCGCGCAACGAGGTCGGCACGGGCAGCGGTTCGCCGGGGCTCGGCCGGGCAGGATTCTCCGCGAGCGCGCGGCCGAGTTCCAGCGCGAAGAGCGGGTTGCCGCCGCTGGTGCGGTGGATGTCGCGGACGGTCGTGCGGGGCAGCCCGGTGTAGCCGCGGTGGCCGAGGAGTTCGGCGACCTGCGCCCGGGAGAGAGGGTTGAGCCGCACGGCGAGGGTGTCCGGCGGGGACGCGCGTAGATGGCGGTCGTGCTGTTGGTCGCGTGGCTCGGTGTCGGTGCGCACCGCGGACAGCATCCGTACGGGCATCTCGCCGAGCCTGCGGGCGGCGAAGCCGAGCAGTTCGGCGCTGGCCGGATCCAGCCACTGGAGGTCGTCGGCGACGATCAGGACCGGACCCTGGGCGGCCAGCGCGCGCAGCACGGAGAGGACCGCGAGGCGCAGGGCGAGTCCGTCCCGTTGCAGGGTCGATTCTCCGCGGCCGGTGAGGGCCGATTCGAGGGCGGTGCGCTGCGGGGCGGGCAGCCGGTCGGAGACCTCGTCCACCACCAGGCCGAGGAGGTCGGCCAGGGCGAGGAAGGGCAGATGGGATTCGGACTCGGTCGCCGAGCAGCGCAACACGGTGTGCGCCGATTCGGCGCATTCCGCGGCCAGCGCACGCAGGACGGTGGACTTTCCTATTCCCGCGGGGCCGTGCACCAGCACGCTGCCTCCGCCGGAGAGTTGCTCGCGCGCCCCCGCGAAGAGTTCCTCCCGGCCGATGACCAGGTCGGGGCGGGGTCTCGCAGGCTCCTTGAAGTCCCCTCGCACGGTCACCGCTCCCCTCGCATGTCGTGTCCGAGCCAATATTAGGCAACGACTCTTTGAATTTCGGAGTCTAGGGGTCGTGAGGGAAATAACAGGAGTGTCGGCATAACGTATTTCAGGGCGCCGCCGCCTGAATGAAAAGCGCCGGTCGGGGGCCGCGAAGTGGCCGGTGACGGGGGGTGCGAAGCGGTCATAAGGGGCGGAGGGGTGCGAAACCGTCGCGGAGCGGCGGAGTAGCGGCCGCGGAGCGGCCGAGGCCGGGGCAGTCGGAGAGCTACGGCAGCAATCCGGCTCGCCGCGCGGCGACCACCGCCTCCAGCCGGGTGCGCGCACCGAGCTTCCGCATGGCCGAGCGCAGATACCCCTTGACCGTCTCCGGCCGCACCCCCAACCGCTCGGCGGCACCTCCGTTGGTGGCTCCCGCCGCGACGCAGGCGAGGACGTCCACCTCGCGCGGAGCGAGGTCGACGCGAGGCGTCCGGGCGCCGGACGCCGCCGCACCGGCCAGCCGCCCGCACGCGTCGAGCAGTTCGGCACGCAGCGCCGGGTCGACGATGCGCGGCGCCAGTGCCCGCAGCGCCCCGTGCGCCTCGCGGACCTCCTCCCACGCGGGGCTCCCGGCCGCCGGTTCGGGCTCCCGGGCGACGGTCAGCAGCCCCTGCGCCTCGTCCCGTACGACCAGCGCCTGCTCCACGTCCCGGGCCGCCGCCACCGCCGCGCCGAGCGTGCGGTCGCCCAGGGGCTGGGCCGTGCGCAGGGCGCCGTACAACACCCCGCGCACCCGGCGGCGTACGACGACGGGTACGGCGATCACGGAACACAGGCCCTCCGTGGCGACCGCCACGTCGTATTCGTGGCTGATCTGACGGGAGGCGGAGTAGTCCGTCACCGCGCAGGGCCGGGCCAGTGCGACCGCCTTGCCGCCCAGGCCGTTGCCCGAGGACACGGCGAGGGCGCTGAGCGCGGGCGTCGCCGTACCGCTGAGTTCGCTGATACGTACCTGGGCGCGACCGGGTTCGACGAGGCCGCCGAAGGCGACCGGCAGTCCCGTGGCGCGCCGCAGTCGTACCAGCGCACCACGCATCTCCACCGCCTCGGCCGTGTCTGCTGCCACGTGTTCGCCCCTTCTTCGCGGCGTACCCCCGTTCGGGGGTGGTGAGACCTCCATCACGGAATACACGATGGTAAGCGGCTGTGCGGCAACGAGGAGGACACATGACGGTGACGAACGGTGCGACGGACGAGTTCCGCACCGCGCGGGACTTCCTGCTGGAGCACCGTGCGGACTACGCCACGGCGTACGAGGGCTTCGACTGGCCCCGCCCGGAGTCCTTCAACTGGGCGCTCGACTGGTTCGACGTCATCGCACGGGGCAACGACCGCACCGCCCTGCACATCGTCGAGGAGGACGGCGAGCGCGCCGAGTTCTCCTTCGCCGCCCTCTCCGAGCGTTCGAACCGGGTGGCCAACTGGCTGCGCGCGCGGGGTGTACGCGCCGAGGACCGCGTCCTGGTCATGCTCGGCAACCAGGTGGAGCTGTGGGAGACGGCCCTCGCCGCGATGAAGCTGCGCGCCGTCGTCATCCCCGCGACCACCCTGCTGGGCCCCGCCGACCTGCGCGACCGGGTCGAGCGCGGCCGCGTCCGGCACGTGATCGCGCGCGCCGAAGAAGCGGAGAAGTTCGACGAAGTGCCCGGCCGCCAGACCCGGATCGCGGTGGGTGGAGCGCGGCCCGGCTGGCAGTCCTACGAGGAGGCGTACGCCGCCGACCCGGGCTTCGAGCCCGAGGGGGTCACCCACTCGGACGATCCGCTGATGCTCTACTTCACCTCCGGCACCACCGCCCGCCCCAAACTCGTCGAGCACACCCACGCCTCCTACCCGATCGGTCATCTGTCGACGATGTACTGGATCGGGCTCAAGCCCGGCGACGTGCACCTGAACATCTCCTCGCCCGGCTGGGCCAAGCACGCCTGGTCCAACCTGTTCGCGCCCTGGAACGCGGAGGCGACCGTCTTCATCCACAACTACACGCGCTTCGACGCGGGCCGGCTGATGGCGGAGATGGACCGGGCGGGCGTCACCACCTTCTGCGCCCCGCCCACGGTGTGGCGGATGCTCATCCAGGCCGACCTGACGCAACTGCGCACCCCGCCGCGTGAGGCCGTCGCCGCCGGTGAGCCGCTGAACCCGGAGGTCATCGAGCAGGTACGGCGCGCCTGGGGCGTCACCATCCGGGACGGCTTCGGGCAGACCGAGACGGCCGTCCAGGTCTCCAACAGCCCCGGGCAGCAGCTCAAGACGGGCTCCATGGGACGGCCGAGTCCCGGCTTCCGCGTCGAACTCCTCGACCCGGTCTCGGGTGCGCCCGGGGCTGCGGAGGGGGAGATCGCGCTCGATCTGTCAGCGCGGCCGGTGGGCGTGATGACCGGCTACCACGGCGCCGCCGACCGTACGGCGGAGGCGATGGCGGGCGGCTACTACCGCACCGGTGACATCGGCGCCCGGGACGAGGACGGATACATCACCTACGTCGGCCGTGCCGACGACGTGTTCAAGGCCTCCGACTACAAGATCTCGCCCTTCGAGCTGGAGAGCGCCCTGCTGGAGCACGAGGCGGTGGCGGAGGCGGCCGTCGTCCCGGCCCCCGACGAACTGCGGCTCGCCGTCCCGAAGGCGTACATCGTCCTCGCCGCGGGCCACGAACCCGGCCCCGACCTGGCGAAGGTGCTCTTCGAACACTCGCGGACGGTGCTCGCGCCGTACAAGCGCATCCGCCGTCTGGAGTTCGGCACACTTCCCAAGACCATCTCCGGCAAGATCCGCCGGATCGAGCTGCGCGAGGCCACGGCCGCGGGCTCGGACGCCGAGTACCGCGAGGAGGACTTCCGGTGAGCACACTCTCCTACGCGCACGGGACCAGTGCGACGACCCTGCTCGGCGACACCATCGGGGCCAACCTGGACCGGGCGGTCACGGCCTGGCCGGACCGGGAGGCGCTCGTCGACGTGCCGTCCGGGCGGCGCTGGACGTACGCCCAGTTCTCCGCGGACGTCGACGAGTTGGCATACGCGCTGCTGGCCACCGGCATCGCCCGGGGCGACCGGGTGGGTATCTGGGCGGTCAACTGCCCGGAGTGGGTGCTCGTCCAGTACGCCACCGCCCGCATCGGCGCGGTCATGGTGAACATCAACCCGGCCTACCGCACCCACGAGGTCGAGTACGTCCTCCAGCAGGCCGGCATCTCGCTGCTCTTCGCCTCCCTCAGCCACAAGACCAGCGACTACCGGGCGATGGTCGAGCAAGTGCGCGACAGATGCCCGCAGTTGCGGGAGGCCGTCTACATCGGCGACCCGAGCTGGGACGCCCTGATCGGCCGCGGGACCCCCGATCTGTACGAGGACTTCCGGGTCCGCAAGAGCGAGTTGTCCTGCGACGACCCCATCAACATCCAGTACACCTCGGGCACGACGGGCTTCCCCAAAGGGGCGACTCTCTCCCACCACAACATCCTCAACAACGGCTATTTCGTGGGCGAGTCGATCGCCTACAGCGAGCAGGACCGGATCTGCATCCCCGTGCCCTTCTACCACTGCTTCGGCATGGTGATGGGCAACCTCGCGGCGACCTCGCACGGCGCCTGCATGGTCATCCCCGCGCCCTCCTTCGATCCGGCGGCGACGCTCCGCACGGTCCAGGACGAGCGCTGCACCTCGCTGTACGGCGTACCGACCATGTTCATCGCGGAGTTGAACCTCCCCGGCTTCGCGACGTACGACCTGTCCTCGCTGCGCACCGGCATCATGGCGGGCTCGCCGTGCCCGGTCGAGGTGATGAAGCGGGTGGTCGCCGAGATGCACATGGCGGAGGTCTCCATCTGCTACGGCATGACCGAGACCTCGCCCGTGTCCCTGCAGACCCGTAGGGACGACGACCTGGAGCACCGCACCGGCACCGTCGGCCGGGTGCTCCCGCACCTGGAGGTGAAGGTCGTCGACCCGGCGGAGGGGGTGACGCAGCCGCGCGGCACCGCGGGAGAGCTGTGTACCCGCGGCTACAGCGTGATGCTCGGCTACTGGAACGAGCCCGAGAAGACCGCCGAAGCCGTCGACGCGGGGCGCTGGATGCACACGGGCGACCTCGCCGTGATGCGTGAGGACGGGTACGTCGAGATCGTCGGCCGCATCAAGGACATGATCATTCGCGGTGGCGAGAACATCTACCCGCGCGAGATCGAGGAGTTCCTCTACGCCCATCCGAAGATCGCCGATGTCCAGGTGGTCGGGGTGCCCCACGAGCGCTACGGCGAGGAGGTGCTCGCCTGCGTCATCCCGCTCGACCCGGCCGACCCCTTGACGCTGGAGGAACTGCGCGCCTTCTGCGAGGACCGGTTGGCCCACTACAAGATCCCCAGCCGCCTGGCGGTCCTGGAGTCCTTCCCGATGACGGTGTCGGGGAAGGTCCGCAAGATCGAACTGCGGCAGACCTACGCCGAATAGAGCGCTCCCCGCTGCCGGGGTTCAGGCCCCGGTGGCGAGGAGTTCGTCGGCGTGGGTGTTCACCGGCTGGGGGGTGCCCGTGAGGTCGAGGACGAAGAGGGGAATCCCGAGGGCGTCGGCGCGACGGTGGGCGTCGTCCGCGTACCCGGCCAGGGAGAAGTAGACGCATCCCGTGGACTCCGACATGGCCGTCAGCCACAGGCACTCCACGTCGCGCAGTGTGGCCGGGCGGACGGTGGGGTCCACCTGCGCCAGGATGCCGCGGGCGGCGAGTCCGATGCCCGTGGGCGGGCGCTGGTCCGCCTTGCGGATGTCGCGGTAGCCGAGCCACCGCAGATACAGCGCGGCCGCCGTCACGGCGTCCCGGGCGGTACGGATGGTCACCGGCTGGAACACCGGGCGCGGTGTCGGGGTGGTGCGGGGCAGCGGGACGTGGTCGGGGACGAGAGGGCTTCCCGGCGCGGCGGGGGCGGGTGACGCCCCGGCGGTACTGACAGGCGGCGCCCCGGCGGTACTGGGGGGCGGCGGCTCGGGAGTGTGCGGTGCCGCCCCCGGTTCCGGTTCCGTCTCCAGGTCCGCGGGGGCGCCGGTGCCCGGCAGGACCTCCGCGCGCAGGGGGCGCCGAACCCCTCGTACCGGAATCCGCAGCATGGCTCCGCAGGGGCAGCCCAGTTCAGGCTGGGGCCACTGGTCCGCGCGCCCGCAGGTGTCGCAGGGAACCGTGACCCAGTCCTCGTCCCACGTGCGGTGGGTGACCGGCGCGGGATCGGCGAGGCGGTCGAGCGGGGGCGTGACGGGGGCGCCGCACACGCAGGGGTACGACGGCGCGGCAAAGAGATGCTCGCGACGGCAGGCCGGACACCGCACTGGCACGCTCTCGGCCATGGCCCACTCCAGGACGTCACGTCGGGACAGCGTGCCCATCGTCCTCCAGGCGGGGGGCCCGCGGCAGCGAAACGCGTCGACAACCCCCGCTCTTCCCCCTGCGGATCCAGCCGCGTGCGCGCCCTTGACGCTCTTCGGTACGCCACCTACATTACTTCCAGATAGTAGAAGTTAATTTCCGTAATGTGGAATTTCCGTATTGCGGAATCACCAGGAATCACCAGCTCTCCGCGGGGCGCGACGGGAGCGCGAATCCGACAGCCGAAGCAGGAGTACTCCATGGCTCGTATGACCGCTGCCCGCGCGGCAGTCGAGATCCTCAAGCGCGAGGGCGTCAGCGACGCGTTCGGCGTCCCGGGCGCGGCGATCAACCCCTTCTACGCGGCCCTCAAGGCCTCCGGGGGGATCAGCCACACCCTTGCCCGCCATGTCGAGGGCGCCTCGCACATGGCGGAGGGCTACACCCGCACCCACCCGGGCAACATCGGCGTCTGCATCGGTACGTCGGGACCCGCGGGCACCGACATGATCACCGGCCTCTACTCCGCCATCGGCGACTCGATCCCGATCCTGTGCGTCACGGGCCAGGCGCCGACCGCCGTGATCCACAAAGAGGACTTCCAGGCCGTCGACATCGCCTCGATCGCGAAGCCGGTGACCAAGATGGCGGTCACCGTGCTGGAGGCGGCCCAGGTCCCCGGCGTCTTCCAGCAGGCCTTCCACCTCATGCGCTCCGGGCGTCCGGGCCCGGTCCTCATCGACCTGCCCGTCGACGTCCAGCTCACCGAGATCGAGTTCGACCCGGAGACGTACGAGCCACTCCAGGCGTACAAGCCCGCCGCCAGCCGTGCCCAGATCGAGAAGGCGATCGGGCTGCTGAACGAGTCCGAGCGGCCGCTGATCGTCGCAGGCGGCGGTGTCATCAACGCCGACGCCTGTGAACTCCTCGTGGAATTCGCCGAGTTGACGGGCATCCCGGTCGTCCCGACCCTGATGGGCTGGGGCGTCCTGCCCGACGACCATGAGCTGAACGCCGGCATGGTGGGCCTGCAGACCTCGCACCGCTACGGCAACGCGATCTTCCTGGAGTCCGACTTCGTCCTCGGCGTCGGCAACCGCTGGGCCAACCGTCACACCGGCAAGCTGGACGTCTACACGGCGGGCCGCACCTTCGTCCACGTCGACATCGAGCCCACTCAGATCGGCAAGATCTTCGCCCCGGACTACGGCATCGCCTCCGACGCGAAGGCCGCGCTCGAACTGTTCGTCCAGGTGGCGAAGGAACTCAGGGCCGAGGGCCGGCTGCCGGACCGCTCCGCGTGGGCCGCCTCCGCCCAGGAGCGCAGGGCGACCCTCCAGCGCCGCACGCACTTCGACGACATCCCGATCAAGCCGCAGCGCGTCTACGAGGAGATGAACAAGGCCTTCGGCCCGGAGACCCGGTACGTCTCCACCATCGGCCTCTCGCAGATCGCCGGGGCCCAGATGCTGCACGTCTACCGGCCCCGGCACTGGATCAACTGCGGCCAGGCGGGACCGCTCGGCTGGACGATCCCGGCCGCGCTGGGCGTCGCCAAGGCCGACCCGGAGGCCTCCGTCGTCGCCCTCTCCGGCGACTACGACTTCCAGTTCATGATCGAGGAACTGGCTGTCGGCGCCCAGCACCGGATCCCGTACGTCCATGTCCTGGTCAACAACTCCTACCTGGGTCTGATCCGCCAGGCGCAGCGGGCCTTCGACATCGACTTCCAGGTCAAGCTGGAGTTCGAGAACATCAACTCGCCAGAACTCGGCGTCTACGGTGTCGACCACGTCAAGGTCGTCGAGGGCCTCGGCTGCAAGGCGATCCGCGTCACGGACCCGGCCGAGCTGGGTGCCGCCTTCGAGCAGGCCAAGAAGCTCGCCGCCGAGTACCGGGTGCCGGTCGTCGTCGAGGCGATCCTGGAGCGCGTCACCAACATCTCGATGTCCACGACGAACGACATCGGAAACGTCGTGGAGTTCGAGGAGATCGCGACCGAGCCGGGCCACGCGCCCACGTCCATCAGGACGCTGAAGGTCTGACGTACGCGTCCCTCACGTATCAGGGGCGGTTCACCGTTCGGGTGAGCCGCCCCTTGTGTTGTTCCCCCGTGTTCCCCCGTCACGGGGCCCGCCGCCCCCGTGCCGGCGGGCCCCGTGTGCCGAGAATGTGCCCATCACCGGGGTGAGTTGAAGCCCCTGGGGTCGTGTTCAGAGCTTGATTTGAGGGTTGCGTAGCCGGCGTACGTCCACTGGCGTACGTGTCCGAGGCGTGTTGTCAGTCGTCCGGGAGCTCGAGCTCCTCGAATCCCGGCCAGTGGTCGGGGCCGCCGCCCTGCCAGTCGATGATGTCGCTCTTGTCGACCTCGATCTCGTCCAGGTCGACCTCGGCCCGCCGCAGGATCTCGACGACGTCGTCGAGGTGGTAGGCGACACCGAGCGTCTCGTCCCCCGTGGTGACCCGTCGCGAGCCGTCCAGTGCCGGGGCGTGCACGACGATGCTGGGATAGTCCATGCTTTCAGGCTGCTGTGCTCCGGCCAGCCTCGGAGCTCCGGCCCCACCGACGGAGCGAATCACCTTTGCTGCGGGCGACAGAGCGAGCCCGAAGGAGGCGGCCGCGCTTGCCAGACAC
>NZ_JBEYFS010000332.1:7495-9258 GCF_040634475.1 Streptomyces sp. NPDC007095 | reverse complement strand
ATCCTCGGCTGCGGAGCCACCGTCGCCGACGCCCGCGAGTACGTCCACACCGCCCTGTCCACCAACAGCCGGGCCACCCTCACCCACGCCAAGGCCTTCGCAGAGAACAGGCGTTGACGATGACGACGGACCATCAGGACACCGACACGACCATCCTGGACACCGACGTCCTCGTGGTCGGAGCGGGCCCCGCCGGGCTGATGCTCGCCACCGAGCTGAGGCTGGGCGGCGCCGAGGTGGTCGTCGTCGACCAGCGCCCCGGCCCGACCACCGAATCCCGGGCCTCCACCCTGCACGCCCGCACGATGGAGATTTTCGACTCCCGCGGGCTGCTGGACGAGCTCGGTACGCCGCCGTGCGAGCCGCGCGGTCACTTCGGCGGCGTACCGCTGGACCTGACGCTGCCCAGCTCGCACGCCGGGCAGTGGAAGGTGGCGCAGACCCGCACCGAGGAGCTGTTGCAGCGGCGGGCCGCCGCGCTGGGCGCCGATCTGCGGCGCCGGCACCAGCTGCTGTCCCTTACGGCGGAGGACGGGGTGGAGGCCGAGGCCATCGGTCCCTACGGTCCCGTCCGCATCCGGGCCCGCTACCTGGTCGGCTGCGACGGCGAGGACAGCACCGTACGGCGCCTGGTCCGGGCCCCCTTCCCGGGCCGGGACGCCGCACGCGAACTGCTGCGCGCCGACGTCTCCGGTGTCGAGGTCGCCGACCGGCGCTTCCAGCGCCTGGAGCACGGGCTCGCCATCGCCGCCACCCGCGAGGGGGTGACCCGGGTGATGGTCCACGAGTTCGGGCGGCCCGCCGCCGAACGCGACGGCGCCGAACCGGACTTCGCGGAGGTCACCGACGTCTGGAAGCGCGTCACCGGCGAGGACATCAGCCAGGGCATCCCCCTGTGGGTCAATGCCTTCGGCGACGCCAACCGGCAGCTCGCCCGCTACCGGCACGGTCGCGTCCTGTTCGCCGGGGACGCCGCGCACCGGCAGATGCCGAGCGGCGGACAGGCCCTCAACCTGGGCGTCCAGGACGCCTTCAACCTCGGCTGGAAGCTCGCCGCCGTCGTCCGCGGCAGCGCGGGCGAGGACCTCCTCGACACCTACCACTCCGAGCGCCACACCGTGGGCCGTCAGGTCCTCGCCAACATCCGGGCCCAGGTCGAGCTGCTGCTCGGCGGCCCGGAGGCCGAACCCGCCCGCGCTCTGCTCACCGAACTCGTCGCCCTGGACGGCGTACGGCAGCACCTCGCCGGGATGATCAGCGGCCTAGGCATCCGGTACGACGTCGAGGGCGTCGAGGGTCGCGGCGCCGGGGGCGCCGGGGGCCACGGCTTCGGGGCCGGCGTCGCCAAGGGCGTCGGCGTCGGCCCCGAGATCCACTCCGACGAACACCCTCTGCTCGGGCGGCGGTTGCCGGACGCGTGGCTGGAGTCCGCGGAGCGTGGCGCGCGGCGCCGTACGACCGAACTGTTGCGCACCGGTCGCGGGTTGCTGTTGTCCCTGGACGGGGACGGCGCCCCGGCGCTGCGCGCGACGGCGGCCTCCTGGTCGGACCGGGTCGTCTTCGTCGCCGACCGCCCCGCGGCCGACGGCCCGCTGCCGATCGGGCAGGCCCTGCTGGTACGGCCCGACGGCTACGTGGCGTGGGCAGGTTCCGATTCCGGTTCGGCCGGTCTGGCGCAGGCGCTGACCCGCTGGTTCGGCGCCCCGGCCGCCGATGACGACTGAGAACGACCGCACGGCCCGTCACCGACGAGCACAGGCACA
>NZ_JBEYFS010000332.1:0-7396 GCF_040634475.1 Streptomyces sp. NPDC007095 | reverse complement strand
AGCACGGACCGGCACAGGCACAGCACGGACCGGCACAGGCACAGCACGGACCGGCACAGGCACAGCACGGACCGGCACAGGCACAGCACGGACCGGCACAGGCACAGCACGGACCGAACACAGGCACAGCACACGCACAGCACACGCACAGCTGAGGCACCGCACGTCACCCACCGATGCGACGCGCGCCCGGGCGCGCGAGGAGAGGACACCCATGGACGCGCAGATGGACGCGGACGTCATTGTCGTCGGCGCCGGCCCGGCCGGGCTGATGCTGGCCGGGGAACTGCGGCTGGGCGGGGTGAGTGTCATTGTCGCCGAGCGGCTGGCGCGGCCCACAGGACAGTCGCGCGGGCTCGGGTTCACCGCCCGCGCCATGGAGTCCTTCGACCAGCGCGGTCTTGTCCCGCGCTTCGGCGGGCTGGAGAAGAGCCCGATGGGCCACTTCGGCGGGGTGCAGTTCGACTACACCGTGCTGGAGGACGCCCACTTCGGAGCCCGTGGCGTCCCCCAGTCCCAGACGGAGGCGGTCCTGGAGGAGTGGGCGCGTGAGCTCGGCGCCGACATCAGGCGGGGCTGGGAGTTCCTGGCGCTGGAGCAGGACGGGACCGGGGTCACCGTCACCGTGGCCGCACCCGACGGCGAGCGCACGCTGCGCGCCGCGTACCTGGTGGGCGCCGACGGTGGGCACAGCCCGGTGCGCAGGGCCGCGGGCTTCGACTTTCCCGGTACGCCCGCCACCCGTGGCATGTACCTCGCGGATGTCGTCGGCTGCGAGATCCCGCCGCGTTTCCTGGGCGAGCGGCTGCCCGGCGGCATGGTGATGGCCGCCCCGCTGAAGGAGGGCGTGGACCGGATCATCGTGTGCGAGCACGGCACCCCGCCGGCCGACCGCAGTGAGACCCCGGAGTTCGCCGAAGTGGCGGCGGCCTGGGAGCGGTTGACGGGTGAGGACATCTCCGGCGGCGGCGCGGACTGGGTCAGTTCCTTCACGGATGCCACCCGCCAGGTCACCGAGTACCGGCGCGGGCGGGTGCTGCTCGTCGGCGACGCCGCGCACATCCACCTGCCGGCCGGCGGCCAGGGACTGAGCACCGGTGTCCAGGACGCGGTGAACCTCGGCTGGAAGCTCGCGGCGACCGTCCAGGACCGGGCCCCCGAGGGACTGCTCGACACCTACCACGACGAGCGTCACGCGGTAGGCGCGCGGCTGCTGATGAACACCAAGGCACAGGGCACGGTCTTTCTCGGCGGCCCCGAGTCCCAGCCGCTGCGCGATCTGTTCGCCGAGCTCATCGGCCTCGACACGGTCAAGCGGCATCTCGCCGGGGTGGTCAGCCACCTCGACGTCCGCTACGACCTCGGGGACGCCGGAGACTCGCTGGTCGGGCGCCGGTTGCCGCCGCGGGCGCTGAACACCGCCGCCGGCGAGGTCCGTACACCGGAACTTCTCCATGCCGCCCAGGGCGTGCTGCTCGACCTCGCCGACGACTCCGTGCTGCGCGAGGCGGCCGCCCGCTGGAAGGACCGCGTCTCCGTCGTCACCGGTACTCCGCAGGACCCGGCCGCGTTCGGCGGCGCCGCCGCCGTGCTGGTCCGCCCCGACGGCTATGTGGCCTGGGCGGACACCGGCTCGGCGGAGCTGTGCGCGACGCTGCACCGCTGGTTCGGCGCGCCCGAAGCCCGCTGAGAACCACCACCGGCATCCCTTCCGCACGAGAGCACGAACACGAGAGCACGAACACGAGAGCACGAACACGAGAGCACGAACACGAGAGGAAGTACCCCAGTGAGCGTTCCCACGGTCGAGACCATCCCCTCGTCCGTAACCGGTTCGGCCATGCCCTCGATGTCCCCGGGTGTGCGCCCCGTCGCCCTGGCGGCCGGTGACGTCACGCTCTCCGCGCTGATCGCCCAACCGTCCGGGCCACCGCGGGCCACGGTCGTCGCGGTGCACGGGGGAGGGATGAGCGCCGGGTACTTCGACGGGCAGGCCCACCCAGACGTCTCCCTCCTCGCCCTCGGAGCCCGGCTCGGCTACACCATGGTCGCCGTCGACCGGCCCGGCTACGGGCTGTCCGCCGCGGACGCCCCGAGCGGTCAGAGCCTGGCCGAGCAGTCCGCGGCGCTGCACGCGGCGCTGCGGCACCTGGCCGGCCGCGCCGAGACGGGCGCCGGGGTGTTCCTGCTCGCGCACTCCTTCGGCGGCAAGCTCGCCCTGACGTACGCCGCCTGCCAGGCCGGCGATCCGGATCCGGCCGTACCGCCGCTGCTCGGGCTCGACATCTCCGGGCTCGGCCGGGACTACGCGGTCGACCACCCGGAGGGCGGCCCCGACCCACACCAGCACCGGCACTGGAAGCGGAACTGGGGTGCCCTGCGCTTCTACCCGCCGAACACCTTCCGCGAGGCGGAGGCCCTGGTCGCCCCGATGCCCCCGCGCGAGCAGGCCGAGGCACTCCAGTGGCCGCGGCGGTTCCCGGTCGCGGCGGCGGCCGTGCAGGTTCCGGTGCGGCTGACGTTCGCCGAGCAGGAACTGTGGTGGCACCACGACGAGGACACCGTCGCCGACCTCGCCGCGCACTTCGCCTCGGCGCCGTCCGCCGCCGTCGACCGTCAGCCCGGCGCCGGGCACAACATCAGCCTCGGCTGGGCCGCCCGCACCTACCACCTGCGCGCGTTCGCGTTCTTCGAGGAATGCCTCGCGCGCCGGTCCGCGGGCGCGTCCGTGGCCCCTTGATGCCATGACGACCACACGGCCCGAGGCCAGGGACACGGCGAAGAGGGCGAGGAGGGGAGGGAAGGCCGGAAGGGTCGGGAGGGGCAAGTGGACCGCGGGCGGCGGCAGCCGCCGTACGCCCTTCCGGTCCCTGGCCGTGCGCAACTTCCGGCTCTTCGCGGCCGGCCAGGTCGTCTCGGTCGCGGGCACCTGGATGATGGTCACCGCCCAGGACTGGCTGGTGCTCTCCCTGACGGGGGACTCCGGCACGGCCCTGGGCACGGTGACCGCGCTCCAGTTCACCCCACTGCTGCTGTTCACGCTGTACGGTGGCCGGCTCGCCGACCGCCACGACAAGCGGCTGCTGCTCACCGTTGCCAACCTCGTCTCCGGCGCCCTCGCGCTGGCACTCGCCGTGCTCGTCCTGGCGGGCTCCGCCCAGCTGTGGCAGCTGTATCTGTTCGCGCTGGGCCTCGGCACCGTCAACGCGGTCGAGGTGCCCACCCGGATGGCGTTCGTCAGCGAGATGGTCGGCCCCGAGCTGCTGCCCAACGCCTCGGCGCTCAGCGCCGCCTACTTCAACACCGCCCGCGTGGTGGGTCCCGCCCTCGCCGGACTGCTGATCAGCGCGGTCGGCGCGGGGACGGCCATGCTGCTCAACGCGGCCAGCTATCTCGCCACCGTGACCGGGCTGCGCCTGATGCGCCCGGGGGAACTCCTGCGCACGGCTCCGCCGGATCGCGGGGTCAAGGTGGTCGACGGGCTGCGGTACGTGCGCGGGCGCCCCGACCTGTTCGTGCCGCTGGCGCTGGTCGCCGTGGTCGGCCTGTTCGGCTTCAACTTCCAGCTCACCCTGCCGCTGCTCGCCAAGACCGTCTTCCACTCGGGCGCGACCGCGTTCGGGCTGCTGACCACGGCGTTCGCCGCCGGTTCGCTGCTCGCCGCGCTCGCCACCACCGCACGCAGCGCCCGACCGGCCGCCCTGACCGTCACCGCCTCCGCACTGGCCTTCGGGCTCCTCGAGACGGCGGCAGGCTGGTCGCCCACCTACGTGTGGGCGGCCGTGCTGCTGTTTCCGACCGGCTTCGCCACCCTCTACTTCGCCCAGGCCGCCAACCACCGCATCCAGTTGGGCAGCGACGCCGCCTACCGCGGCCGGGTGATGGCGCTCTACACGCTCATCCTGCAAGGACTCACCCCACTCGGCGCCCTCCTCGTGGGCTGGCTCACCGTCCGTCACGGTGCGCGCTGCGGCCTGTACGTGGGAGGGCTCGCCTCGTCGGCGGCGGCACTCGCGGTGCTGCTCGCGGGGCGGACACGTCGATTCCCTCCCAGCCACCGGCCGGAACCGGCACTCCTCGGGCCCGGCCCTCTCCCTGAAAGGCAGCCCCATGAGTCCCCTGAGTGACGACACCCCGTGCAGTTGGCTGGACCGGCTCCCGGATCCGGTCCAGCTGCGCGCCATGACCCCCGACGCGCGTGCCCGCACCATCGGCCACTGTCTGCGCCTCGAACTGCACCACCTGCTCGCGGTCCCGCCCGGGCACCGGCTCTCGCCCGGTCTGCCACTGCGCGGCCAGGGCCTGGACACGCTCGACGCCCTGCACCTGGGGCGCCGGATCCGGCGCGCCCTCGACGCCGAGGTGCCCGCCGAGGTGCTGCGGGAGAGCACCGTCGGCGAGCTGACCGCGTTGCTCGCCCGCTGACCGAACCGTCTTTCCTCTTGATCCACTTGAATGGGAGATCCGTACATGGAGCCCGCGATACCCATCGAACTGGGCGGCCGGCTGATGGAGCTGGCCGAACGCAAGGACATCGCCCGTGCCGGGCAGGACCCGAAGGCGACCGAACGACAGCACGCCAAGGGCAAGCTGACCGCTCACGAGCGCATCGAACTATTGCTGGACAAGGGCAGTTTCCAGGAGGTCGAACCGCTGCGCCGGCACCGGGCGACCGGTTTCGGACTGGAGGCGAAGAAGCCCTACGGCGACGGTGTGATCACCGGCTGGGGCACGGTCGAGGGCCGTACGGTCTTCGTCTACGCCCATGACTTCCGTGTCTTCGGCGGCGCGCTGGGCGAGGCCCACGCCTGCAAGATCCACAAAATCATGGACATGGCCATCGCCGCCGGGGCGCCGCTGGTGTCCCTCAACGACGGTGCGGGCGCCCGCATCCAGGAGGGTGTCTCCGCGCTCGCCGGGTACGGCGGCATCTTCCAGCGCAACACCCGGGCCTCCGGTGTCATCCCGCAGATCAGCGTGATGCTCGGCCCGTGCGCGGGCGGCGCGGCCTACTCGCCCGCCCTGACCGACTTCATCTTCGCCGTCCGGGACATCTCGCAGATGTTCATCACCGGGCCCGACGTGGTCCGTGCGGTCACCGGCGAGGAGATCAGCCAGAACGGACTCGGCGGCGCGGACGTGCACGGCGCGGTCTCCGGAGTGGCGCACTTCGTCCACGACGACGAGGAGAGCTGCCTCGCCGAGGTGCGCTATCTGCTGTCGCTGCTGCCGTCCAACAACCGCGAACTGCCGCCGCGCCACGTCAGCGGTGACCCGGGCGACCGGTCCGGAGACGTGCTGCTCGACCTGGTGCCGCACGACGGCAACCGCTCGTACGACATACGCGGGGTCGTCGAGGAACTCGTCGACGACGGCGACTACGTGGAGGTGCACGCGGGCTGGGCCCCGAACATCGTCTGCGCCCTGGCCCGGATCGACGGCCACACCGTCGGCATCGTCGCCAACCAGCCGGCCGCCATGGCGGGTGTCCTGGACATCAAGGCGAGCGAGAAGGCCGCGCGGTTCGTGCAGTTCTGCGACTCCTTCAACATCCCGCTGGTCACGCTGGTCGACGTGCCCGGCTTCCTGCCGGGCGTGGACCAGGAGCACGAGGGCATCATCCGGCGCGGCGCCAAGCTGCTCTACGCGTACTGCAACGCGACCGTGCCGCGGGTCTCGGTGGTGCTGCGCAAGGCGTACGGCGGCGCGTACATCGTGATGGACTCCCGCTCCATCGGCGCCGACATCGCGCTGGCCTGGCCGACCAACGAGATCGCGGTCATGGGGGCCGAGGGGGCCGCCAACGTGGTCTTCCGGCGGGAGATCGCGGCCGCGGACGATCCCGACGCGATGCGTCAAGAGAAAATCGACCAGTACAAGGAGGAGCTGGTCCACCCTTACTACGCCGCCGAACGCGGGCTGGTCGACGACGTCATCGACCCGCGCGAGACCCGGGCGGTCCTGGCCCGTTCGCTCGCCATGCTCGCGGCCAAGCACGCCGAGCTGCCGCGCCGCAAGCACGGCAACCCGCCTCAGTGAGCAGGGAGGAAACCATGAGCATCCAGCGCCCCGCCCTTGTCCCCGTTCCCGATCCCGCCCCCGATCCCGTTCTCGAACCCGCGGCCGGTCCGCTTTTCCGGATCGAGCGCGGCTGCCCCTCCCCGGAGGAGCTGGCCGCGCTGACCGCGGTACTGATGGCCGTCACCGCGGGCCCCGGCGTCGCACCCGACGACACGGCCCGCAAGCACCAGGTCGTCGCCCTGTGGCGCCGCCCCGAACGCGTCACCGGTTTCGACGGCCCCCGCACCTGGCGGGCGGCGGCCTGACCCCCCCCGGGGTGGAACAGGCCGAAGGGGCCGGAGAGTTCACAGGAACTCTCCGGCCCCTTGGTCGTGCCCCTTTAGGGGCGCGGGGAACTGCGCGACCAGCGCAGGACACCCCGCTCCCTGAGGCCGACCCGCAGTCCCCCCATTTCCTCAGCGCTCCAGATCCCCGTGCTGCGCGGGATCCCGCAGCATGGATCGCAACCCCGGTTCCATCTCCACAAGACGTTCCACCGCGTCCGGGGCGTACAGATAGGCGGTGGGCACGGCGCGAAGGGCGACGGGGCGATCCCCCGCCCCGGCCAGCGCCACCGCCGCGATGTGGGTGGAACACAGGGGCAGGTTGCCCACCACCCAACCCGTCGGCCGCTCGGCCAGCCCCGCCTCACCGAGGTAGTCGAGGTCGGCTCCCCGGGTCAGTCCGGTGCCCAGCCCCTTCAGATACGCCTCCTTCCGTGTCCACAGGCGGCCGAAGGCCATGGTCCGTTCGTGCTCGGGAATCTTCTCGAGCTCCTCCCGCTCGGCCGGATGCAGCGCCGGCAGACACGCCTCGGCGGTCTGGGGCGACGGCAGCCGCTGGACGTCGGCGCCCACTCGTGACTCCGCCACCACCACGATCGCCAGGCCGTGGCTGTGCGAGAGCGAGAACTGGGGGGCGCCGCCGGGCACGCCGAGCACCACGGGCCGGCCGTGGCGTTCACCGTTGCCGTTGTACCGCTCGCCGGCGAGGTTGAGCCGGCTCGGTTCGATGCCGGTGTAACCGGCGAGGACCCGGCGCAGTCCCACGTGCGCCGCGGCGTACATCTGGCGGTCGTCGGGCCGCCGATAGGAGTCGGCCCGACCTCTCTCGTACGCGTCGAGCTCGTCGTACGGGACGTCACGCGGCGAGTCGGGCGGCGGCAGCAGCCACACGTCCAACTCCCCTCGCGCTACGGCGAGCCGGCGCACCGTCGGGGTCAACGGCGGCCCTCCGCGTGAGCCTTGGCGTGGGTGAGGGTGGCCCGGCTGTTGGTGGACAGGGCGGTGTGGACGTACTCGCGGGCGTCGGCGACGGTGGCTCCGCAGCCGAGGAT
>NZ_JBEYFS010000331.1:0-9260 GCF_040634475.1 Streptomyces sp. NPDC007095 | reverse complement strand
GGACCTTCCGCGATCGCGGAAGGTCCGGCCCCCGGCGTTTCTCCATGCGTCCCGGCGTGGTCATTTCATGATCGGCACATTGCGGTCTTGTGGCACCGGCGCACGAGGTGTCGACACGGTGCGAGAGTGACTCCACAGTGATCTCCGTAAGCGCTTTCTGTGTCTTCGGCGACGGCATCGCGGCCGTCGTCGCCACCGCAAGGAGCACGCCGTCGTGAAACCTCGAAGACTCGGCGTCGTCACCGCCGCCGCGCTGCCGGCCGGACTGGTCGCCGCGCCCTCGCACGCCACCGAACAGCATCCGCCGCCGCGCCGGATCGTGGAGAACCTGGACCGCGGCCTGGTCGCCGTACCCTCTGGCAAGGGCACCTTCCCGAGCTGGCGGTTACTCGGCACGGAGTACGCGCTCCCCCAAGTTCTCGGCTCCGCTCGAACAGGGGGTACCCCCACCGGGGACGCGATCGCGTCCAACGTGTGCAAGGGCGGACGGCGGCTCAACCGGGCGCCGGTCACCCGCTCGACCACATACCAGGACGAAAGCCGGGGTACCGGCACGCACGCCGTGCGTGCCGTCATCAACGGCCATGAGCGAAAGCCGAGTTCGGCGGCGCCCGACTTCGCGATCCTCGCCGAGACCGGCGACCACACCGCGCTGCGCCCGTACACCACCACCGAGCCGACGAAGACCCGTGTCTACACGCTCGCCCAGAACCCTGGCTACCGCCTCGGCTGGACCGTGCGCGGCTGTCTCCAGTCGACGTACACGGACTACTGCCTGGGCACCGAGACCCGGCAGGTGCCGAAGCCCGCCATCACCACCGCCGCTCGCACGGAAGGAACCTCATGACCACCCGCAGAGCCTTCGCGACCCTCGCCGCAGGTGCCGCGCTGTCGGCGCTCGTGCCGTCCACCACCGCGAGCGCCTCGCCGCGTCAACGTCGAGGCCGGCTCATCGCCCACGACGGCTTCCGTCGCGGCCTCGGCCAGTGGGTTACCGAACTGCAGGACGGCGGCACGGTCAGTGCCTCGCGCGGTGTCCTGGAGATCGACGTACCGAGCGGTGCGACGGTCTGGTTCAAACAGAGGCTCGAGGGGCCCTACGTCATCGAGTACACCGCCACACCCGTCTCCGAGGGCGGCGTCAACGACCGGGTCTCCGACCTCAACAACTTCTGGAACGCCGTCGACGTCCGTTCCCCGGACGACCTCTTCGCCACGCCGCGCGGCGGCGCCCTGGCCGAATACGACTACCTGAAGACGTACTACGTCGGATACGGCGCCAACACCAACACGACCACGCGGCTGCGCCGGTACGTGGGGGAGCCGGGCGTCCGCCCGCTCGTCTACGACTACACGGAGCCGCTGCTCACGGCCAACGAGCCGAACCGTGTCCGGATCGTCTCGGACGGCTCCACGGTCCGCTGGTGGAACAACGGACGGCTGGTCTTCGACTACGGCGACCCGCAGCCGTACACGAGCGGGCACTTCGCGTTCCGGACCACATGGAGCCATTTCCGGATCGAGGGCTTCCAGGTGTGGCGGCTGTTCAACCACTCCTGACAGGGCCTTATTCCGGGTTCGGTCACACTTTACGAGTGGCTTATCTCACCACCCGTCAACCCCTTCCTACGGTCGCGTAGCTCACATCGAAAGGTGAATCATGGGCCGATGTGGCAGACGATTCGAAGAGTGACAACAGATCAGTGATCGGGTCGTACGTGGCGGTGGGGGACAGCTTCACCGAAGGCGTCGGCGACCCCGGCCCCGACGGGGCCTTCGTCGGGTGGGCCGACCGGTTCGCGGTGCTTCTCGCCGACCGGCGGCCCGAAGGCGACTTCACCTACACGAACCTCGCCGTACGCGGAAAGCTGCTCGACCAGATCGTCGAGGACCAGCTCAGGAGCGCCAAGGAACTCGCCCCCGACCTGGTCTCCTTCTGCGCGGGCGGCAACGACATCATCCGGCCGGGCACCGACCCCGACGAGGTTGCCGAGCGCTTCGAGCGCGCGGTCGCCGACCTCACCTCCGCCGTCGGCACCGTCATGGTGACGACCGGCTTCGACACCCGTACCGTGCCCGTGCTGAAGCATCTGCGCGGCAAGATCGCCACGTACAACGGGCACGTACGCGCCATCGCGGACCGGTACGGCTGTCCGGTCCTCGACCTGTGGTCCCTGAAGACGATCCAGGACCGCCGCGCCTGGGACGGCGACCGCCTGCATCTCTCACCCGAGGGCCACACCCGGGTCGCGCTGCGCGCCGGCCAGGTCCTCGGCCTCGAAGTGCCCGCGGATCCCGACCAGCCCTGGCCGCCACTGCCGCCCCGTGGCACCCTCGAGGTCCGGCGCGACAACATCCACTGGGCACGCGAGTACCTCGTCCCGTGGATCGGGCGCCGACTGCGCGGGGAGTCCTCCGGCGACCACGTGGCCGCCAAGGGCAGCCTCTCGCCGGACGACATCAAGATGCGGATCGAGTCGGTGGCCTGAACGACGGGTCCCCGACGTGCCGGTGGCTTGGAGGGAGTGGGCGCGGGCCCGGACCGAACTCGCCGCCGCGCCCGCGGCCCTTGCGGCGCGGCGGCGTCGTCGTGTGTCGACATGGCGCGGCGGCTTGTCGACGGGCCGGGCCGGCTGTGCCCCGTAGACGCCTCCGCGGTGGCTCGGCGGTGGGCGAGCCGACTCAGGTGGCAGTGAGTCGGCGGCCGATGAGGTGAACGGCGCGGGGTGGGGGCCGGCCGCAGCCGGACCGACCCGCTCGACGGGCGGTGGGGCGGCGACTGCTGAGCCGAACCGTCAGGGCGTGTGCCGAGGCGCGCGCCTCAGCGCACCGCCGCCGCCAACGCCTCCCGCGCGAGCCCCAGTTCCCGGGCGAGCGCCTCGTCCACCCACTCCTGGGCCCGCGCCCGCGACACCGCTCCCGTGTAGGCGGTCATCTGCACGGCCAGCCCGTCGAGCAGCGCCGTCAGCCGCAGGGCGGCTCCCGTGGGATCCGGGCACTCGAACTCGCCGCCCGCCACTCCCTCCGCGATCACCTCGGTGATGGCGGCCTTCCACTGCTTGTCGAGATCACGCGTGACCTCCTGAAGCGCTGGCTCGCGCAGGGCGGCCGCCCAGCCCTCGATCCACAGCCGCCAGCCCTTGGCCTGGCCGGTCGGCGCGTACCAGCGCACGGCGGCGCGCAGCCTGCGCAGCGCCGACGTACGACGGCCGAGCAGCTTGCGCAGATGGGCGAGGTCGTCCTCGGCCGCGTAGGTGAACGCGGCGGCGACCAGCTTCTCCTTGGTCGAGAAGTGGTACAGCACCAACGCGTTGCTCACCCCGAGCACCGAGGCCACGTCGGCGATCCGCACCGCCGCCACGCCCCGCGCCTCGATCTGCTCGATGGCGGCGCGCAGCAACTCCTCGCGCCGTTCCGCCACGCTCAACCGCACCCTTGCCACGCGGTAACCCTAATGCTCGGCAGGGTCAGTCGACGAACTGGTAGTCAAACCGGATGCGGCCGTCCTCGTCGAGGACCAGGAACTCCCGGCCGCCGCCCGTGGCGCGTCCTTCCCCGGTGTGGAAGGACTCCCAGCGGAACGTGATGACGTCCCGCAGCCGTTGGGCGGGTTCCTGGATCCGGAAGACGTAGGTCCCCGGGGCGACGAAGTCGTCGTAGGCGCGCGTCACGCGCGTGTGCAGTTCGTCGTGGCCACGGGCCTCCAGGACGGCGGTGGTGAAGCCGAGGTCCACCGCGGTCTCCCGCATCTGCTGAGGCGGCCGGAGGACGTGCAGACCGTCCTGAGCCCAGAGTTCGTCCACGGTCTTGCGGCGGATCCTGGGATCGGGCTCGTTCCAGACGCCGATGTAGCGCTCTATCAGGTCCTGTGGGTCGATGGTGGGCATGGAAACTCCCGGTACGAGTCGGACTTGGTGTGGGGAGGGGCGGTCACTCGTGCTCGCGCGCCCTCGCTCCACCGACTCTGCTGTCCCCGGCCCCGCGCCTCAATTCCCCAGGAGGAATGACGGGAGGGCCGCGAGACGGGTGCCCGTCAGCGGTACCACCCGAACCGCTCCGCGATCACCGGCAGCCGGTCGGCGACGATGGCGTGCGCCGCGGCCCGCGGTGTGGTCCCGTCGGCCTCCGCGCGGGCCAGCATCCGGTCGATCAGGTCACGCATGGAGCGCCGGGTGTACGCGAACGCCTCGTCCGCGTCCGCGCCGATGTCGCCGAAGAGCGTCCACCACCACCAGGCGTTCGTCCCGGAGTTGACCACGACGTCCGGCAGCACGACGACCCCGCGCGCGGCGAGCAGCTCCTCCGCCTCAGGAAGGACGGGCATGTTGGCCGCCTCGACGATCCAGCGGGCGCCGATCTGCCGCTGGTTCTCGGTGTCGATGGCGTACGAGACCGCCGCGGGAACCAGCACCTCCGCGTCCACGGAAAGCCAGGCGTCGCCCGGGAGTTCCTGGTCGGCCGGGCGCAGCGCGCCGCGGTCGACCGTCCCGTAGGCGTCCCGCGCCGCGAGCAGCGCGTCGACGTCGAGCCCGTCCGGGTTCGCGATCGTGCCCTTGACGTCCGCGACGGCGACGATGTCGAGGCCCGCGCGGGAGAGGAAGCGGGCCGTGGCGCCGCCCATGGTGCCCAGGCCCTGCACGGCCACGCGCGTCCCCGCGTGCGCCATCCCGGCCCGGTCCAGGGCCGCGAGCACCGACTCGGCGACACCGCAGCCGCCGACCAGTTCGTCGAGCCCGATCCCGTCCACGTCGACCGCGAAGGCGTCCGCGAGCCGCCGACGGGCCGTCGTCTCGTCGTCGAGCAGCGGGTACACGGCCTGGATGGACGAGACGAGTCCAGCCTCCTCGGCGGCCCGGTCGACCAGGTCCTGGGTGAGCCCGAGGTCCTCACCGGTGGTCCAGAAGTTTTCGATGTAAGGGCGCATGGCGCGCAGATAGCGCACCAGCAGGCCGTACGCCGCCGGGTCCTGGGGATCGCAGTCGATGCCACCCTTGGCACCGCCCAGCGGGATGTAGTGGCCCTCGGGGTTGTAGTGCAGGGCCTCCTTCATCGTCATCCCGCGGGCGAGCCCGGCGACCTCGTCCAGGGTGCAGCCCGCGCGCATCCGCAGGCCGCCGCTGGAGACGCCCCGGACGAGCCGGTCGACCACGAGATAGCCCGGTCTGCCCGTGACGTGGTCGGTCCAGGTGAGCGTGATCAGGGGCGCGGTCGAAGGCGGCCCGAGCGGCGCGGCCGACGGCGTGGTCATGGGCGTGGTCATGGGGTCTCCTCGGGGACGGCGATCAGGGTGGGACCAGGCGTGCGCAGCGCCTCGGTGAGGGCGAGGGCCAGCTCGTCGGGGTGGCACACGCGTGTGCCCTGTCCTCCGTAGGCGCGGGCCAGGGCGGGCAGGTCGACCGGAGCGAGGTCCACCGCGGTCGGACGGTCACCCCGTGCGGCCATCTCGTCGCGGATCTCTCCGTAGCCGCCGTTGTCGAACACCACGACGGGCAGCGGGAGTCGCAGCTGCGCTGCGGTCGCCAGCTCCTGCACCGTGAACTGGAGGCCGCCGTCCCCGCTCAGTGCCACCACCTGGCGCTCCGGGCACGCCACCTTGGCACCGAGCGCCGCGGGCAGCGCGTAGCCGAGCGTGCCGAAGCCGGTCGGGTGAAGATAGCGTCCCGCCGGGCCCAGCGGGAGGTGCGGGAGCGCGCCGTAGTAGCAGCACTGGGCACTGTCCGAGGTGATGACCGCGTCGTCGGCCAGGACGGCGCGGATCGCCCGCAGGTACGGGATCCAGCGCGCGTCGCGCGCGGCACTCCCGGCGTATCGCGCGTCCCGCACCGCGGCGACCTCGTCGACGTCGGTTCCGCCTGGTGGGTCGGGGTTGTCGTGCCGCACGCGCGCGTGGAGGCCCATTTCCGACAACAGCCCCTCCAGGGAGGCCCGCGCGTCGCCGACGAGCGCGATGTCAGTGGGCACCCCGGAGTGCATCTGGTCCGGGTCGAGGTCGGCCCGGACGAGCGTGCCCCCGAGGGCGGTCGGCGGCGACCAGAAATCGGACTCGGCCAGTTCCGTGCCCACGGCGAGGACGACATCACGACCCGCCAGCCACTTCTGCACCGACTCAGTGTGCAGCGAGACGCCGAGCGAGAGCGGATGCCGCTCGGGAACGACGCCCTTGCCGTTGGCGGTCGTCACGACGGGCGCGTCGCACGCCTCCGCGAGGGCGAGACAGGCGGTGGCGGCGCCGCGCGCGCCACCGCCGAGCACCAGTGCGGGCCGCCGCGCCTCCCGCAGGGCGCGCGCGGCCCGTCGTACGGCCTCGGCGTCAGGCAGCGTCGGCGCTGCGGCCGGGGCGAGCCGCACCGGCCCGGCGGTCTCGGCCGCCGTCAGCAGGTCCAGCGGCACCTCTAGGTGCACGGGCCGCGGCCGCCGCGTACGGAAGAGGGTGAACGCGCGCGCCACGGCGGCGCCGATCTCAGCCACCGAGGAGACCCGGTGGCTGAACGCGGCGACGCCCCGCAGCGCCTCGGTCTGGCTGCGCATCTCGTGCAGCAGCCCGGACGCCAGCCGGGGGTGGCGCAGCGGCATACCCGGGGAGACGACCAGCAGGGGCACGCTGTCCGAGTAGGCCTGCCCGACGGCGGCCGTGACGTTGAGGAGCGCGGGACCGGTGGTCGTGATCACGACACCCGGGCGGCCCGTCACGCGCGCGTACCCGTCGGCGGCGTACCCGGCGCCCTGTTCGTGGCGCGGGTTCGTATGCCGTATGCCGTACGCCGCCAAGTGCCGGTAGATCTCCAGGTTGTGCGTGCCGGGGATGCCGAACGCCTGCGTCACGTCATGCGCGGCGAGCGCCCGGACGAGCGCCTCGCCACCGGTGAGCAGGCCAGTGAGTACGCCGGTGCGCGGGTCGGCCTCCATGGTGCCTCCAAGTGCGGAACGAGCGGCGCGACCGAAGACCCACCGGAGCTCTTACTGAATCACCAGTCAGTATCGGGAGCAGTCCCGAAGTCTGTCAATTTACTGAACGGATCATCAGTAGTGGGCCTGCGGCGCGTCGCCCGTCCGGCCCGTCGAATCCGCTCCACGGAAGCCTCAATTCCATGCCAGAGCTGGGCCAAGGCCCTTCCCACGGCGCCGGCCACGCTGCCTACACTCCGCCCACCATCCGCACGCGCTCGCTCCAGGCCCGGCGAACAGGGGAGGCAGCCGTGACCATGCGGACCGCACCGGAGGTCCCGCCGCGCAGCGAAACCGGACGTACGGGACCGGTCCTCGCGATCGTCCTGCTCGGCACCTTCATGGCCATCCTCGACGTCGCCGTCGTCAATGTCGCGATCCCGGCCATCCGCTCCGACCTGCACACCTCGTACGGCGGTGTCGAGCTCGTCATCTCCGCCTACACCCTCACCTACGCCGCCCTCCTGGTGACCGGCGGACGCCTCGGCGACCTCTACGGGCGCAAGCGGCTGTTCATCACCGGCCTGCTGGTCTTCTCGGCGGCCTCCGCCCTGTGCGGCGCGGCCCCCGGCGTCGGGGTCCTGGTGACGGCCCGCGCGCTCCAGGGCGTCGGCGGCGCGCTGCTCTACCCCCAGGTCCTCGCCATCATCCAGGTCACGTTCACCGGGGAGCGGCGTGGGCGCGCCCTGGGCACCTTCGGCGCCGTCATCGGAATCGCGTCCATCGCGGGACAGCTCGTCGGCGGCGGGCTGCTCGCCGCCGATGTGTTCGGACTGGGCTGGCGCGCGGTCTTCCTGGTGAACATTCCCGTCGGTCTCCTAGCGGCGGTCGCCGCCTGGCGGGTGCTGCCGCACGACGAGCCCGCCGAGGACACCCAACTGGACCGCACCGGTGTCGCACTCGCCGCCGCCTTCCTGCTGTTGCTCTGCGTGCCGCTGCTGGAGGGCCGGGACCTGGGCTGGCCCCCGTGGCTCCTCGCCTGTCTGGTGGCTGCCCTTCCCACCGGCGTGCTCTTCCTGACGTACGAGAGGAGGCTGGGCGAGCGCGGCGGACAGCCACTCGTGCCCGTCGACCTGTTCCGCAACCGGGGCTTCGCGCTCGGCGTGCCCGTCGCGGCGCTCTTCATGATGTCGTACGGCGGTTTCCTGCTGACCCTGGCCGTGCATCTGCAGTCCGGGCTCGGCTACTCACCCCTGCGCGCCGCCCTCACCTACACCCCGGCCGCCGTCGGCTTCTTCGTGACCTCCCTGCTCGCGCCGCGGCTCGTCCCGCTGCTGGGGCGGCACGTACTGACCTTCGGGCTGGTGACGGCTGCCCTGGGCCTGTTCGGTGCGGCGGCCACCGTCGAGGCGGCCGGAGCGGGGCTCCAGGCCTGGCAGTTGGCGCCGACCCTGCTGGTCACCGGGCTCGGCCAGGGCTTCGCCATGAGCCCGCTGGTCGGCACGATCATCGCGGGCGTCGAGCCGCGCGACGCCGGGGCCGGCGCGGGCGTGGTCACCACCACCCTGCAGACCGGCAACGTCCTGGGCGTCGCCTTGATCGGACTCCTGTACTTCACCGTTCTCGGCAGCGCCGGCACCCCTACCGCGTCGGCCCACGCCTTCGCCGTCGTGCTGCCCGTGTGCGCCGCTCTGCTGCTGGTCGCTTCGGTTCTGATGGCCCGGTTGCCCGCACCTCTGGGCGAGGCCTCCAACGCACTCATCGAGCGGTTGCCCGGCTGGGCGAGCGGCTTCGCCTACTCCATGTTCCTGATGACCGGCGGCCGGATCGGGGACCGCCTCTTCAACGACGTATTCCAGCACTTCCGGGAGCGCCGACTGCGGCGCCTGGACGAGGCGCCCTCCGGCTACGGCGACTTTCTCGCCTACTACTTCGACCGGCACGGCGACGATGGCGGCTGGCTCGCCTATCTGCAGCGCGAGGCGCTGGCGTACGGCAAGGGCGCGGTGCCGCACGAGGAACAGCGCACCGAGGTGATCCAGGCCCAGGTCGACGAGATCAGACGCCGTCAGCGCGACGGAGTGCTCGGCGAGCGGCTCGACCCCGAACTCCTTCGCCTGCTGAGTTTCGCCACGGCCAGCTATCCGCGGCTGGTGCCCCAGGTCACGCGCATGATGACCGGGCTGGACGCGGACGATCCGCGGTTTCGCCAGCGGTGGGCGGACTTCCTGCGCGCGGTGGGCGGGGCCGTCGAGGAGGCGGCGCGCGAGCGGCAGGGGCCCGCCTAGGTCCTGTCGTCAAATTCCCGTCGTCCGCCCGGAGGGCGGGCCCTGCGGCGTCAGGTGCGTGCTCTCGGCGTGCCGGGCACAGGCCCT
>NZ_JBEYFS010000330.1:0-9267 GCF_040634475.1 Streptomyces sp. NPDC007095 | reverse complement strand
GTACGGCGTGGCCGGACGGAGGCTTCAGGCGGGCGCTGTCCAGGACATTCGGTGGGCGCCCTCCCAGGACGTTCGGCTCGGCATGAGGCAGCAGCGCGGCGGCCGCGCCGGCGAGCAGGACGGTGCGTCTGGTGGGGTTCACGAGCGGGCTTCTCCTTGTGGGATGGGGAGTACCTGATCGGGACTGACGACTTCGGTGATGCCACGCGCGGCGAGGTGTTCCTTGTCGTCCGCGCGTGCGTCGAGGACGGTGGTGGGGCGGGCGCCGTCGGCGGTGAGCCGGAAGAACGCCTCGAAGACGAGGCCGCCCGGGGCGCAGAGCGAGCGGACGGCGGGGTCGGCGGGGACGATCAGCGCCGTGGTGCGGGCGGCGGGCTCGTGACGGTGCTCGCGGGCCGCGCGGGCCAGCGCCCGCGCGCTGTCCTTGGGGCGCCGGTCGTTGGTCAACAGGCCAAGCCCGTATTCGAGTTCGGGGAAGTCGGCGAGGTCTCGGGAGACGTCGTGGGAGCACCACCAGGTGATGCCCCACAGGTCGGGGCAGTCCAGCGCCGCCGCGACGGTGGCCTCGGTGAAGGCCGCGGCATGCTCGGGCGGGATCAGGGGGCCGGGTGCGCCGACCTCCTGGAGCCAGACGGGCCGGTGCGGGTCGTCGGCCCAGGCCTTGCTCAGCTCGATCAGATACGCGGCATGGTGTTCCGTCGGGACGGAGGTACGGCCGTGCCGCTGGGCGGTGCCGTTGAAGACCCAGGAGTGCACGGCCGTGACGGCGCCGCGGCGGGCGGCCTGGCCCGGGGTGAACGGCATGTCGTCCTGGTACCAGGTGGCGTCGTACTCGGCGTGCAGATGCAGCCGGCCGGGGGCGCCCTCCTCGCAGGCGGCGAGCATCCGCTCCAGCCAGTCGTCGATCTGGGCGCTGCTCGCCCGGTCGGGGTCCGGATGGGGCGGCCCCGCCGAGAACTGGTTGACCTCGTTGCCGAGCGTCATGCCGATGAAGTGGGGGCGGTCGGCGAGGGCCGCGGCGAGCGTGCGCAGATAGGCCGCCTGGCCGTCGAGGACCTCCGGGTCGGTGAACAGGTTGCGCCGGTGCCAGGTCCGCGTCCACGCGGGCAGGAAGTCGAAGCTCGACAGGTGACCCTGCAGACCGTCCACGTTGACGTCGAGCCCCCGCTCCCCGGCCGCGTCGACGAGCTGGAGCAGCTGCTCGACGGCGCGCGGGCGGATCAGCGCGCGGTTGGGCTGGAAGTAGGGCCACAGCGGGAAGACCCGGATGTGGTCGAGGCCCAGCGCGGCGATGGAGTCGAGGTCGGCGCGTACGGAATCGAGGTCGAAGTCGAGCCAGTGGTGGAACCACCCTTCGCTGGGCGTGTAGTTGACGCCGAAGCGCACGGCAGAAGGCATGCAGGATCCTTGCGAAGCGAATCGGGACAGCGGGAGGTCAGCCCTTGACGGCGCCCTCCCCCACCCCGCGGAAGAAGTACCGCTGCAGGCAGGCGAAGAGGGCGATGAGCGGCGCCACGGCGATGACCGTGCCCGCGGCGACGAGCCGTTCGTCATTGGCGAAGGTGCCGTGCAGATAGTTGAGGCCGATGGTGAGGGTGAACTTCGAGGGGTCGCTGAGCACGATGAGCGGCCACAGGAAGTCGTCCCAGGCGCCCATGAAGGCGAAGATCGCGACGACGGCGAGCGTGCCCTTCACCGAGGGCAGCGCGATCCGCAGGAACCGCTGCCAGGTGTTGGCGCCGTCCACGAAGGCCGCCTCCTCGATCTCGTACGGCAGATTGAGGAAGGCGTTGCGCATCAGCAGGACGTTCATCGCGCCGATGCAGCCGGGCAGGACGACCCCGATGAGCGTGTTGTTCAGGCCGAGCTCACGCATGGTGGTGAACTGGGCGATGATGATGCCCTCGACGGGGACCAGCATCGCGAGGATGAAGACGAGGGTCGCCACCCGCCTGCCCCGGTAGCGCAGGCGGGCCAGGGCGTAGCCCGCGAGGGCCGAGCCGACGCAGTTCGTGACGACGCCTGCGCCGGCGACCTTCAGGGAGTTGAAGGCGTAGTCCCAGACGGGGATGGTGTCGGCCACCCGCTTGTAGTTGTGCAGCGTGGGGTCGCCCGGCAGGAACTTCGGCGGCGAGCTGAAGATGTCCTCGGTCGGGCCCTTGAGCGAGGTGGACAGCTGCCACAGGAACGGGCCGACGGTCAGAGCGAGGACGGCGAGCAGCAGCAGGTAGCGCAGGGCGAGTTCCCAGCCGCGGACACGGCGGCCGTGCTCGTCGGTGATACGGCGGCGACGGGGCCCGCGCCCGGCCGGCGGACGCCGTTCGGCGACACGCTCCTTCTCCAGCACGCTCACGCGTCCTTCTCCCCGCACGCCCACACGTCCTCCTTCCCGCACACTCACACGTCCTCCCTCCGGCGCGCTCACACGTCCTCCTTGCGGTCGGCGCGCAGCACGAGCAGCATCAGCGCGACGGTGACGACGAAGACGACGACCGAGATGGCGGAGGCGTAGCCGACCCGGCCGGTCAGTCCGGTGCCGGTGCGCTGGACGAGCATGACGAGGGTGGTGTCCTCACCCGCCGGGCCTCCGTCCGGGCCCGCCATCAGGTACACCTCGGAGAACACCTTGAACGCGGCTACCGAGGAGAGCGCGGCGACCAGCACCATGGTGGAGCGGACGGCGGGCACGGTGACCGTGAGGAAGCGCCGGACCGCTCCCGCGCCGTCGACCGAGGCGGCCTCGTGCAGCTCGCGTGGCACATTGGCGAGCGCCGCCAGATAAATGATCATGTAGTAGCCGAGGCCCTTCCAGACCGTGACGGCCATGGCGCTCAGCAGGAGCAGCCACTGGTCGCTGAGGAAGCCGACCCTGCCGACGCCGATCGACTCCAGCAGCGAGTTCACCAGGCCGCGTTCGTCCAGGAGCCACACCCAGATCAGACCGACCACGACGATGGACGCGACCACCGGGGTGTAGAAGGCCGACCGGAAGAAGGTGATCCCGGGGATGTTCTTCTGGACCAGCAGCGCGAGCAGCAACGGCAGCAGGACGAGCGCGGGGACGACCCCGAGGACGTACAGCGTGCTGTTGCGCAGACCGATCCAGAACATGTCGTCGTGCAGCAGCTCGCGGAAGTTGGCGAGGCCCACGAACGTGCCCGGGATCAGGGTGCGGCGGTCGGTGAAGGCGTTGACCACGGTCGAGACGAACGGATAGAGGATGAACACGCCCACGACCAGAAGGCCGGGAGCGGCGAACAGCCAGGGACTGGTCGGCAGTTGGCGCCGTACACGGGCGGTGCCGGAGGAACTCGCCATGGCCCCGCTCAGCCCTGCTGCTTGAGCAGCGTGTCGCAGGCCTTGACAGCGTTGTCAAGAGCCGTCTTGGGGCTCTCCTTGCCCTGCAGGGCCTTCGCGACCTCGTTGCGCAGCGCGGTCTTCATCTGCTCGCTGAACAGGACCGGCGTGTAGTTGACCGCGTTCTTCAGGGACTTGGCGGCGGCGATGCGCACGCGCGTCTCATCGGTGCCGTCCTCCTTGGTGAAGTACGGGTCGTCGAGCGAGCCCGCGGTGCTCGGGAAGATCGCGACCTTCTTGGCGAAGGACATCTGGTTCTGCGCGTCGGTGACGAAGTGCGCGAAGGCGACCGAGGCGGGAGTGTGCTTGGTGCGCGAGTTGACCATCACGCCCATCACGTACATGTTCACCTTGCCGGTGCTGGTGATCTGGTCCGTGATGCCGATGTTCTTGTAGAGGTTCGGGGCCTGCTTCTTGAAGTTGCCGAGGTCCAGGGCGCCGCCGGGGTTCATGGCGACGGCCTCGGTGAGGAACTTCTTGCCCGAGGACTCCGGAGTCGCGGTCAGCGCCTGCGGGTCGAGCGCCTTCGCGTCGTACAACTCCTTGTACTTGGTGAGGAGTTCGACTCCCTTGGCGTCGTTGAAGGCGAAAGCGGTGCCTTCCTTGTTCATCAGCTCGACGCCGTAGCGGCCGAAGTCCTCGACGGTGGGCACGTTGGCGAGCGTGGCGACCTTGCCGTCGCTCTTCTTCGCGAGCTGCAGGGCGTCGGCGAAGAGTTCGTCGTACGTCGTCGGCGGCTTGGAGGCGTCGAGCCCTGCCTCCTTGAAGAGGGACTTGTTGTAGAAGAGCGGGCCGGTGTTGAGGTACCAGGGGAAGGCGTACGTGCCGGTCATGCCCGGTATCTGGTGGCTGGCCCAGGCGCCGTCCAGGTACTCCTTCTTGTACTGCGCGGCGGACTTGTCGAGGTCGAGGGCGAGGCCCGCCTTGGCGAGCGGGGCGACGAGGTCCGGCGAGACGTTGACGACGTCGGGCAGGGTGCCGCCGGCCGCGTCCGCGCTGATCTTGTCGGCGTAGCCCTCGGCCGGCTGGTCGACCCACTTCACATGGGTGCCGGGGTACTTCTTCTCGAAGTCGGCGATCACGCCCTCGAAGTACGACTTGAAGTTGGCCCTCAGGTTCCAGGTCTGGAAGGTGATATCGCCCTCGACCTTGCCGGAGGCGTCCGTCGAGCCACTGCCGTCGCTCCCGGAACCGCAGGCACTCAGCGGCAGGAGAACGGCGACGGTGGCAGCGGCGGCGAGAGCTCTGCGGGAGATGCGCACGGATGGGGCTCCTCTTGCAGCAGGGGTAACGGTGCCGGGGCAGACCTTGCAGCCAACTCGCGGGGCAAGTCAATGGATTTGGCCCAGCTAAATTCATTAGTGCCACAACATGGCTGGTCACAGACGTTCCCACAGCCTCTTGCAATCGATCACTAATGCGCTTTAGATTGCCTCAGCTCAAGCGCATTAGTACGCCAGCTCAGCAGAACGGGGAACAGGGTTGCCAGCCAAGCGGTCACCCGCGCGCCGACCGACGATGAAGGACATCGCGCAGCGCGCCGGGGTCTCCGAGAGCGCGGTCTCCTTCGCGCTCAACGACAGGCCCGGGGTCTCCGAGATCACCCGCGACCGGGTCCGGCGCGTGGCCGAACAGCTGGGCTGGCGGCCGAGTACGGCGGCGCGTCAGCTGTCCGGCGAGGGAGCGGCGACGGTCGGTCTCGTGGTGGCCCGTCCCGCCGACACCCTGGGCGTGGACTCGTTCTTCCTGCAGCTGATCTCCGGCATCCAGGAGGTGCTGGCCGAGCGTCATCTCGGCCTGCTCTTCCAGGTGGTGGAGGACGTGGCCGACGAGTGCGGGGTCTATCGGCGCTGGTGGGCCGAGCACCGCGTGGACGGAGTCATGGTCGTCGACCCCCGGACCGACGATCCGCGTCCGGACCTGCTGGAAGAGCTGGGTCTGCCCGCCGTGGTGATCGGCGGCGTACCGGACGCGGGACATCCGGGGATCTCCACCGTCTGGGCGGACGACGCGGGTGCGATGGCCGCGGTGGTGGACGAGCTGTACGCGCTCGGCCATCGCCGGATCGTGCACATCGCGGGCCTGCCGGGGCTCGCCCACACCGAGCGCCGGATCCGCACCCTGCGCGCGGAGGCCGGGCGGCGGGGCCTGACGGAGGTGCGCTCGGTCCCCACGGACTACTCGGACGCGGAGGGCGCCGCCGTCACCCGCCGCGTCCTGGAGAGCGGCACCCCGCCGACCGCGCTGGTCTACGACAACGACGTGATGGCCGTCGCCGGCGTCGCCGCCGCCACGGAACTCGGTTTCCTGGTACCGGGCGACGTCTCGGTCGTCGCCTGGGAGGACTCGCCCCTGTGCCGCATGGTCAAACCCTGGCTGTCGGCCCTCTCCCGCGACACCGTCCACTTCGGCCGCACGGCCGCCCAGGAACTCACCGCGCTACTGGACGGCGGTCCCGCCCGGACGGTACAGGTACCGGTGCCGCGGCTGATCGAACGGGAGAGTACGGGGCCCTGCGGGACTTGAGAGGGTGAGGGGTGGACGCAAAGCTGAAGACGGTGAGGGGTGGACACCGTGCGGGGCATCCACCCCCGTTCGCGTCAGATCCGTGAGCGATGGAGCGCGAACTCCGCGATCCGCGCGCTCTGCCGTGACCGCGTCACCCGAAGGCGCCAGCGCCGGGCCCGTACGGGCGCGGGGAGCAGCAGGATCCGGCTCGCTCCGATCGTGCCCGCCCCGGCCACCCGGCTCCAGGCGCCCGCTCCGTACGCCTCGACGACGAAGCTCTCGACCTGCTGGCCGTGCCGGATGTCCTCGGCGAGCCGGATCCGGTCCACTTCGCGCTCCGCGCCCAGGTCGACGGTGAAGACCCCCGGGGAGGACCGGACCACGGCCCCGCGCCCCAGGTCCTCCGGCAGCTCCCGGTCCACGCGCTCGCGGAACTCGCGCAGCCGCACCACGTCGGCGACCGGCAGCAAGCCCTGCGTGTCGGGTGGGACGTTGAGCAGCAGCACCGAGTTGCGGCCGACCGAGCGGAAGTAGATGTCGGTCAACTCGGCCACCGTCTTGGGCTGTTGGTCGGCGTGGTAGAACCAGCCGTCGCGGATGGACACATCGCACTCGGCCGGCCACCACTGCAGATGGTCGGCCACCGGACGGGCCGCGACGAGCGCGGCCCGGCTGCCCTCGTCGGGTGCGTCGTAGGCCAGCGCGTAGTCGGTGCGGCCGTTGTCCTTCTCCGTGACCGGTACGACGCTCCACTCGTCCTCGCGGGCGAGCCCGCCCTCGTTGCCGACCCAGCGCACATCGGGCCCGGACACGGCGATCGAGGCGTCGGGGGCGAGGGCCCGGACCAGCGCGTACCAGCTGTCCCAGTCGTACTTCTCCACCTTGTCGGGCGGAATGCGGCCCTGGGCTCCGTCGAACCACACCTCGTCGACGGGTCCGTACTCGGTGAGCACTTCGTAGAGCTGGTTGAGCATATGGGCGCCGTAGTCGGTGGCGTCCAGCGTGAACGCCCTCGGGTCCGTACGGTCGTCGCCGTCGACGAGCGTCGGGATCCTGCGCTCCGTGCGCGCGCTGCCGTTGGCGTACACGCCGTGCAGGTACTGGTTCTCGTCGGCCGGTGAGACATAGACGCCGACCTTGATCCCGTGGCGGCGCATGGAGTCCGTGAAGGAGCGCAGCACGTCGCCCCTGCCGCCGCGCCAACCGCTCGAGGCCACCGAGTGGTCGGTGTAGCGCGACGGGTAGAGGACGAACCCGTCGTGGTGCTTGACGGTGAGGATGGCGAGTTCGAAACCGCCGTCGCGCAGGGCGCGGGCCCACTGGTCGGTGTCGAGCCCGACGGGCTGGAAGACGTCCGGGTCCTCGTCACCGGTGCCCCATTCCAGGCCGGTGAAGGTGTTCACGCCGAAGTGCAGGAAGGCGGTGCGCCCGAGGTTCTGCCAGGCGATCTGCCGTGCGGTGGGGCGTACTTGGGAGGCCTTGCGGACCAGGTCGTCCTCGGTGTCGGAGGAGCTGACGGGGATGCGGGAGGGAGCTTCGCCGGGGGCCGCGAGGGCGACGGATGTGCCGGAGGACGCGACGAGGGCGGTGGATGCCAGGACGAAGAGGCGTCTGGAGATGGTCATGGGGTGGAAGCTCCTCGCATCAGTGGATGGTCAACTGCCAGACGGAAGGCTGCTCTTGGTCCGGCGGGTACTGCAGGAGCCGCCCTTCGTCCGTCACGTGCACCGCCATCCGCGTGATCGCGTTGACCAGCCGGTATCCGCCGCCGCGCACCGGCTCCAGCTCCCAGCGCTGCAAGGTGTCCGCGGCGACGCACGGCGATTCGGTCACCTCGACACCGGGGTCCAGGGGCACGTTCAGCGTGAGCTTTCCGCCGCTCACCTCCAGACAGCCGCCGCCCGTAGTGGACCGCAGGGTCACATAGCCGTCCGCGGTCGACCGGACCTGGAGATCGGCGGTCGCGGCCCCACCGCGAAAGGTGTACGTCCCCTCGGCCACCGGCACCCGGGTCAGGTCCCGCCACCCGGGCGCATGCCCCACGGCCGCACCGCGCGCGGTGAACTCGGCATACGTCGGGTCGGGGTGCGCCGAGCCCCAGGTGACCTGGGCGATGTGCCGCAGGGCCGGGTCCATGGCCGTCGCGACCTCGTTCTCGGTCTCCCCGCGCCCGTTGTCCGGCCAGAGGCTGATCTTCGCCCCGGTGATGCCCTCACGCGAGGCGAGCTTCTCGCCCTCGAAACTGCGCGGGTCCCAGCTCTGGTCGTACAGCGCCTTCGTGTCGGTGTGGAAGCCGCCCCGGACGAGGTAGAGGGAGTAGGCGGCGTTCATCAACGGATAGCCCTGGGCGATGAGCCGACTTGGCTTCGTCGCCACGTTCAGCCAGTGCTCGACCGTCGTACCGGCCGTGACGGGCACGGTGTTGGCGCCGGTGAGACCGTCGTTCCAGATGCGCAGCTTCTTGCCCTTGGCCGCCGCGTAGGCCTGGACACGGTTGACGAAGTCGATGAACGCGTCCTGCGGGGTGGCGCTCGCGCCGTACCTGGCCCGTGCGTAGGCGAGGATCTGCGGGTACTTGGCGAAGTCGGAGCCGAGCATGTACTCGTCGGCGCCCATGTGCCAGGACCCGGACGTGAACACCTGCGCGTACTCGTCGATCAGGCTCGTGTAGTACGTGAAGGCCGCGTCCTGTGTGATGTCGAGCCGGGCGGGCTGCTTCACTCCGTCGGCGTCGGTGAGCTGGAGGTCCGGGCGGTTCTGGATCCAGGGGTCCATGTGTCCGGGCGAGTTGATCTCCGGGATGATCTCGACGTGGTACTTCTCGCCGAGGGCCACGAGCCGGCGGATCTCGTCCTTGGTGTAGTAGCCCCAGGTGTCGGCCTCGGGATGGACGTCGCTCTTCACCTTCAGTTCGAGCAGCAGCTGGTTGAGCTTGTGGTACGCCATGTCGCGTACGAGGTTCTCCAGCCATGGCGTCGAGATGTGGACGTAGCAGGCGCAGACGCCGACACCGCGTTCCTTGTACTGGGGCACGTCGACCGTGCTCCCGGCGGGCACGCGGTCGCTCTGGGCGAGGAGTTGGAGGAGGGTGCGGGTGCCGTAGAAGGCACCGGTCTCGGCGGCGGCGGTCACCACCAGGCTTTTGCCCGCGCGCAGTTCGTATCCCTCCGCGCCGAGCCGCGACGAGGAGGGGTCGACGCCGATCACGATGTCGCCCGCGTGCGCGCCCTGCCGTAGGACGGGAACGGTGCCGTGGCCCGCCGCGCGCAGATCGCCGGCGAGGGTGTCCGCGACCCGGCGTGCCCCCGGGGAGCGCGCCGCAAAGAGGGTGGCGGGGCCCAAGGTGGAAATTCCGTGCGTTGGGGTGCACAAGGGGGGAGTTGGGTCCCAGACGGGGGGTTG
>NZ_JBEYFS010000329.1:0-9312 GCF_040634475.1 Streptomyces sp. NPDC007095 | reverse complement strand
CCGCGCGCGGCTCCGGTACGGCCCCGTCGGCACCCGGCAGCGCCCCGGCGCGACCGGGCGAGGGCGGCCCCAGTCCGCTCAGGCGGCGCGTGCGCGGCGCGACCCTGCAGGCCACCACCGCCTCGACCCGGCTGCCCAAACAGACCATCACCAACCCACGGCCGCCCGCCTGGCAGACCGCCGACGCGGAAGCGGCACGATCCGAGATCGACGAGTTCGAGGAAGCCGTCCTGCGGGCCGAGCGCGAGAGCGCGACAGAGGTCCGTGGTACCGGCTTCGGGTCGGCCCGTTCAGGGGGCCGTCCCGACATCTCTGGCGATTCCAGCGCAGAGATCAACAGACCCTCATTCCCGGAAGGCATGAGCAAGTGACCATGTGGACAGGTGGACCGGAGTCCGCGGCCGTGGAACAGGCGACGGACGTGAAGGCCGCCGCTGCCGACTTCAATTGGCTGCTCAATCGTTTCGCCACCGAGACCGCCGGCGTCGTCGACGTGATCGGGGTGTCCTCCGACGGTCTGTTGATCGCGGTGTCCCAACTACGCGGCAAGGCGGACTCGGAGCGGCTCGCGGCCATCGTCTCCGGGATCACGAGCCTCGCCATGGGCGCGTCCGGCAACTACGGCCTCGGCGGGCTCAACAAGGTCATCATCGACCTGGAGGAAGGGCACGTCCTGGTGTCCGCGCTCGGCGCGGGCGCGGTGCTCGGCGTGGTCGCCTCCAAGGAGGCGAAGCTCGGGAACATCGCGTACGAGATGACCCTCTTCGCCAACCGCGCCGGTGCCGCGCTGAGCCCGCAACTGGTCATGGAGCTCAAGAACACCGTGGGGATCGCGCCGACCGGTTGACGGTCGGCGGGGGCGTCACGAAGGCCGGGACGACCCGCGAGGTGAAGGGTGAGGACGAGATGACGGCCGGCGAGCCATCAGCCGCCGACGACGACGCATGGGGAGCGGAGCACCCCCCGTCGATCGTCAGGCCATTCCTGCTGACCGCGGGGCGGATCGCCGGCGGTGACAGTCTGGTGCCGACGATTCCGATCGAGACGCAGGTCGTCGCGACGGATCTCGGTCTGGCCACGCTGGACGCCTTCGTCTTCGACCAGCACCGCGACATCATCACGGTCTGCCGCCAGCCGCAGTCGCTGGCGGAGATCGCGGCGAAACTGCGGATGCATTTGAATGTGATCAGGGTGCTCGCCGACGATCTGCGCGCCGACGGTCAACTGGCCTTGTACGCACCGCAGGCCGAATCCGCCCGCGACGCCACCGTATTGCGAAGGGTTATCGATGGTCTCCGAGCTATCCCCGACTCCCGGGGCGCGATCCGTGAGCGCTGACACCGAGGGTCCCCGGCCGCCGATGCCGGTCAAGATGGTGATCGCGGGCGGCTTCGGCGTGGGCAAGACCACCACCGTGGGTGCCATCTCCGAAATCGAGCCGCTCACCACCGAGGCGTCCATCACCTCGGTCGCCGCGGGCATCGACGACCTCTCCCACACCCCGGAGAAGATGACGACCACCGTCGCCATGGACTTCGGCTGTGTCACGCTCGACCCGACCCTGAAGCTCTATCTGTTCGGCACCCCCGGCCAGGAGCGCTTCGGGTTCATGTGGGACGACCTGGTCGAGGGTGCCCTCGGCGGGCTCGTCATCGTCGACACCCGCCGGCTCGACGACTGCTACGCGGCCGTCGACTACTTCGAGCACCGCGAGATCCCCTTCGCGGTGGCCGTCAACGCCTTCGACGGCAAGGTCGAACACGACCTGAACGACGTACGGTGGGCCCTCGACGTCGGCGACCACGTGCCGCTCACCGTGTTCGACGCCCGCGAGCGCGGGTCCGTGCGGGACGCGCTCCTCGTCGTCCTCGAACACGCCCTGGCGACCGCGCAGCAGTGAACGAAGGAGGAGGGGGACGGGCCTTGTGGCTCGTCCCCCTCTTTCCTTTTCCTCAGGCCGTACGGCGCCTGCGCACCCCCGGGGACACCGCCACCCGGGCAATGGCCCAGAACAGCACCAGCACGAGCAGCGCGAGGATCGCGGTGAGGGCCGCGCCGCCCACCACCTTCTCGTAGTTGCGCTGGTAGAGGCCGTCCAGGATGTAACGGCCGACCCCGCCGAGGCTCACATAGGCCGCGATGGTCGCCGTGGACACGATCTGGATCGCCGCCGAACGCAGACCGCTGAGGATCAGCGGCAGCGCCGCCGGCACCTCGACCTGGAACAGGACCTTCCCCTCCGGCATGCCCATTCCGCGGGCGGCGTCGACGGGGGAGGGATCCAGGGTGCGGATCGCCTCGTACGTGGTGATGAGGATCGGCGGGACCGCCAGCACCACGAGCGGGATCATCACGGGCACGATGCCGAGGCCGAGCCAGACGAACATCAGCACCAGCAGCCCGAAGGTGGGCAGCGCCCGGGCACCCGCCGACACGAAGGCCAGCGCGTTGCCGCCGCGGCCGGTGTGTCCGGTGACCAGGCCGATGGGCAGGCCGACGGCCGCGGCGATCGCGAGCGCCCCGGCGGTGTACTGGAGGTGTTCCCACACACGCTGCGGGATCCCGTCGTACCCGTGCCAGTGGGAGCCGTCGGAGAAGAAGGACTGAATGAAGTTGAGTACGTTCACGAGACGCTCTCCGGTGTGCGGGCGGCGCCCGCGATCGTGGACGTACGGCGTGCGGCCTTGCGGCCGGAGGCCGGCTGCCAGGGGGTGAGCACGCGGCGCAGCAGGACGAGCACGGCGTCGACCAGCACGGCGAGAACGGCGGTGGTGACCACCGAGTTCACGGCGAGGAGAGGGCGGTGGTAGAGCATCGCGGTGGTGAGCAGGTTGCCGAGCGCCCCCTGGTTGCCGATCAGCGAGCCGACGCTGACCAGACTGATGCTGGATGCGGTCGCCACGCGCAGTCCGGCCATGATCGCGGGTACGGCGATGGGCAGTTGGACCTGGAGGTAGCGCCGCAGCGAACCGATGCCCATCGCCGCGGCGGCGGCGTTCGTCTCCTCGGGGACCGAGCGGACGCCGTCGACGACCGCCGGGACGAGAACCACCAGACTGTAGAGGGTCAGCGGGATCATCACGGTGGTCTTGCTCAGCCCGGTGTAGTCGATGAGCACCACGAAGAAGGCGATCGACGGGATCGCGTACAGCACCGTGGTGATCCAGAGGACCGGCGGATAGATCCAGTTGACGCGGACGCACAGCAGGCCGATCGGCAACGCCAGCAGGAGACCCACGAGCACCGGGATCAGCGCCTCCTGCATGTGCGTGGAGATCAGGCCGAAATAGCTGCTCTGGAGGTCGCTCGGGATGTCGAAGAAGCCGTTCATCGCGCGGCCTTCACCGTGGAGACGCCCTCGGAGTCCGCGGCGCGGCGCTGCCTGGCCGCGCGGATCGCCGCGGCGACCGTCTCCTGCCCGGCGAGCCCCAGCACGCGTCCCGCCCCGTCCACGGCGACCGCCTGACCGGTGGGCGAGAGCACCGCCCGGTCCAGCGCGACCCGCAGCGAGTCCTTGCCGATCTCGAAGGCCTGCCCGTACGGCTCCAGTGTCCGGACGTCACCGGCCCAGACCGTCAGGTCGGCCCAGCCCAGCGGCTTTCCGTCCGCGTCGGTGACCAGTACCGGCCCCGCGCCGCCCGGCTTCCCGGCGAGCTGCTGCCAGTCGCTGCCGACCGGGAAGACCTGGGAGCGGTCGAGTTCGAGGTCGCGGGTGGACAGGAACGACAGCCCGCGGATGCCCCGGTCGCCGCCGAGGAACTCCTCCACGAACGTGTCGGCGGGCGCCGACAGCAGCTCGTCGGGGGCGGCGAACTGGGCGAGCTTGCCGCCGGTGCGCAGCACGGCGACACGGTCACCGATCGTGATGGCCTCGTCCATGTCGTGGGTGACGAACACGATGGCCTTGCCCAGTTCGCCCTGGATGCGCAGCAACTCCTCCTGCAGACCACGCCGGACGACCGGGTCGACGGCGGAGAACGGCTCGTCCATCAGCAGGATCGGCGGGTCGGCGGCGAGTGCGCGGGCGACACCGACGCGCTGCTGCTGGCCGCCGGAAAGCTGGTAGGGGTAGCGGCGGGCCATGGCCGGGTCCAGGCCCACCCGTTCCATCAGTTCCGCCGCGCGGGCGCGGGCGCGCTGCTTGGACCAGCCGAGCAGCCGCGGCACCGTGGCGATGTTGTCGAGGATCGTGCGGTGCTGGAAGAGCCCCGCGTTCTGGATGACGTAACCCATGGACTGGCGCAGGGCGTTGACCGGTTTGCGGAGGATGTCCTCGCCGTTGACGCGGATCGTGCCACTGCTGGGCTCGATCATGCGGTTGATCATCCGCAGTGTGGTGGTCTTGCCGCACCCCGAAGGCCCGACGAGCACGGTGATCGAGTGGTTCGGTATCTGGAGGGACAGGCGATCGACGGCCACCGTGCCGTCGGCATATCGCTTGCTGACATCTTCGATGGCTATCAAGCGTCGAAACCCTTCGGGAACGGCTGTGATCGGACGTGACCGGATCACATGCACGAGGGTGCGTAGTCTAGCCAGTTGGCGCGTGTGTTCGGGCATCGCAGGATGGCCGGTTGTGGAGGGTGCGCAGGTGGAGCCCGTTGCGTCGCGCGAGCCGGTCGGGTGAGAGCGGGCGCTCCGCCGTGCGGGTGATCTCCGGGCGTGGCGGCGCGGAGGCGACGACATCCCCCGGGAGACTGTCGCCCTCATGCTCTGTCGACCCTGCCGCCACAGCCCGGAGACACCCACTTGCGATTCCCCTTCCGCCGGGCCGCGCTGGCCGGCGCCGCCGTGCTCGTCGTGTCGTCCGCCCCGGCCGCACCCGCCGCCGCGGACGACACGGTGGCCGACCCGGCCCAGTACGTGAACCCCTTCGTCGGTACCGCGCCCGGAGGGGCCGATTTCGGCCATGGCGGCGGTGCCGGAAACACCTTCCCCGGCGCGACCGCACCCCTCGGCGGGGTGCAGTGGAGCCCGGACACGGTGACCTACCAGCACGGCGGGTACGCGTACAGGGACAACCGGATCCGAGGATTCAGCCTCACCCACATCTCCGGGGCCGGCTGCAAGGACTACGGCAACGTGCCCTTCATGCCGATGCTCGCCGGCGACACCAGCGGGCGGGCGACCTTCTCGCACGCCAACGAGCAGGCGACACCCGGAAACTACCGGGTCACCTTCGACAACGGCATCGGCAGCGAACTCACCGCCACCCAGCGCTCCGGCATCGCCCGCTTCACCTACCCGGCCACCGACGACCGCCCCGCCGCGCTGAGCGTCGACGCGGGCAAGGCGTTCAACGCGGCGACCGGAACGGTCGACATCGGCACCGACACCCTGTCCGGGTTCACCGACAGCGGCGGCTTCTGCAAGACCGCCAACCACTACCGGCTCTACTTCCACGCCGTGTTCGACCACCCCTTCGCCCACGTCGTCCACCCCGACGGCAGACCGGGCGCCGCGCAGGTCTCCTTCGGCCCCGACGTACGCACGGTGACCGTCCGCGTCGGCGTCTCCTTCGTCAGCGTCGACGGCGCCCGCGGGAACATCGCCGCCGAGCAGCACGCGAACCCGTACGACCAGATCCGGCGGGCCGCCCGCGACCGGTGGAACGACTGGCTGGGCCGCATCAGTGTCGGCGGCGGCACCGACACCCGGCGCCGGGTCTTCTACACCGCCCTGTACCACTCGCTCCTGCACCCCAGTGCCTTCAGCGACGCCGACGGCCGCTATCCCGGCATGGACGGCCGCATCCACACGGCCCCCGCCGGACACGTCCAGTACGCGAACTTCTCCGGCTGGGACGTCTACCGCTCCCAGGTCCAGCTGCTCGCCCTGCTGGCCCCGCACGAAGCCTCCGACATCGCGCAGTCCGTCCTCAACCAGGGCCTCCAGGCGGGCTACTTCGACCGTTGGACCCTCGCCAACGGCGGCACCGGCGTCATGGTCGGCGACCCGCTGCCCGTCATCGCCTCCGCCGTCCACGCCTTCGGCGCCACCGACTTCGACGCCCGCGGCCTGCTGCGCGCCGCCATGGCGGGCCGCGAGGACGAGCGCCAGCGACCCGGACACGCGCAGTACGACGCCCTCGGCTACATCCCCGCCGGCACCAAGCGAGTGTGGGGCTCGGCGGCCACCACCCTCGAATACGCCGTCTGTGACTACGCGTTGGCCCAGCTCGCCCACCGTCTGGGCGACACCGCCGCCTACGGCACCCTGCTGAAGGCCTCCGGGAACTGGCGCAACCTGTTCAACCCCGCGACCGGCTACCTCCAGCCGCGCGCGGCCGACGGCACCTGGCCGGCCTTCGCCCCCGCGCAGACGAAGGAGTACGTCGAGGGGAACGCCGCCCAGTACACCTGGATGGTCCCGCACGACCTGCCGGGCCTCTTCACCCTGATGGGCGGGGACGCCGCCGTCACCGCCCGCCTCGACAGCTTCTTCACCCGGCTCAACGCGGGCGGCACCCAGCCCTACGCCTACCTCGGCAACGAGCCGTCGTTCGACACCCCTTGGGCCTACGACTTCGCGGGCCGCCCCGACCGCGCCCGCGACACCGTGCGCCGCGCACTGGCCACCCTGTTCAGTGACCGCCCCGACGGCCTCGTCGGCAACGACGACCTCGGCGCGATGTCCTCCTGGGCCGTGTGGGCGAGCCTCGGCATGTACCCGCAAGCCGCCGGCACAGGGCAACTAGCCCTGGCCGAACCGGCCTTTCCCAGTGTCGTCGTGCACCGCCCGGGCGGCCCGAGGACGGTGCTCGTCGCGCCCGACGCCTCCGCCACCAGCCGCGACATCCGCACGCTCACGGTCACCGCGCCGCACCGAAAGGGTTCGTGAAACCGGCGTCGAGCGGGCGGGGGCCGGGGCCGTCAGACGGCGACGACCCCGACCCCCGCCTCCGTGAACCGCCGCACGGTCTCCTCGTCCACCGCCGAGTCGGTGACCAGTGTGTCCACGGACTCGGCCGCGCAGATCCGGGCGAAGGCGCGCCGGCCCAGCTTGCTGGAGTCGGCGGCGACGATCACACGCTCGGCGCGCTCGCACAGCAGCCGGTTGATCGCCGCCTCGGCCTCGTCGTGGGCGGCCGCCCCGTGCGTCACGTCGAAGGCGACCACGCCCAGCACGGCGACGTCCATGGTGATCTGGCTCAGCACACCGTCCGCGAGCGGCCCGACCAACTCGTACGACTGCGGGCGGGCCACCCCGCCGGTCAGCACGATCTTGAACTGGGGCCGCACGGCCAGTTCGCCCGCGATGTTGAGCGCGTTCGTCACCACGGTCAGCGCGGGCGACCCCGAGGCGAGATCGGGGCGCAGGGCCAGTGCGCGGGCCACCTCGGTGGTGGTCGTGCCGCCGGTCAGGCCCACCGCCTCGCCGGGCGCGACGAGATCGGCCACCGCCTTCGCGATGCGCTGTTTCTCCGAGGCGTGCCGGGCGGTCTTGTAGCGCAGCGGCAGTTCGTACGACACCCCGTGGACGACCGCGCCGCCCCGGGTGCGTACGAGCATCTGCTGCTCGGCGAGCTGGTCGAAGTCGCGCCGGATCGTGGCGGGTGACACCTCCAGCTCGGCCGCGGCCTGCTCGACCTCCAGCCGGCCCCGCTCCACGAGCAGTTCCAGCAGCGCCTTCCAGCGGGCGTCGCGCGACATCCGCACTCTCCGTTCCTCGATCCTTCGCGACCCTAGCGCACCCCCGGCGTACCGCATTCCCTGGCATTTCCGACGCTCGAAATGCTTGATTATGCTCGAAAGTCGGCCTTAACTTGCACTATCTTGCATGAAGGACGTCAGTGGGAGGGGTACGGCATGACCCATGTCGAGCATGAGCTGAACAGCCAGCCCGAGTGCTGGATCCGCGCCGCCGAGCAGGCCAAGGCGCACGGCGGCGCACTGCCGGAAGCGGGGGAGCGGGTCGCGATCGTGGGCTGCGGAACCTCCTTCTTCATGGCGCAGGCCGCCGCGGCGCTGCGTGAAGGGTCCGGGCAGGGTGAGACGGACGCCTTCGCCGCCTCGGAGTTCCCAGGCAGCCGCTCCTACGACCATGTGGTCGCCCTCACCCGCTCCGGCACCACCACCGAGGTGCTCGAACTCCTCGGGCGGCTGCGCGGGCGTACCCGGACGACAGCGATCACCGCCGACCCCGCGACCCCCGTGACGGACCTCGCGGACGAGCTCGTCGTGCTCGACTTCGCGGACGAACGCTCCGTGGTGCAGACCCGGTTCGCGACCACCGCGCTCACCCTGCTCCGCGCCCACCTCGGACTGCACGCCGACGCCGTCGTCGCTGACGCGCGCACCGCGCTCGCGACCCCGCTGCCCGAAGGGCTGGTCGACTGCGCGCAGTTCACGTTCCTGGGCCGCGGCTGGACCGTCGGGCTCGCCAACGAGGCCGGGCTCAAGATGCGTGAGGCCTCCCTGGCCTGGACCGAGGCGTACCCGGCGATGGAGTACCGGCACGGGCCCATCAGCATCACCACCGCCGGCACGGCCACCTGGATGCTCGGCGAGGCCCCCGAAGGGCTGGCCGAGCAGGTACGGGCCACGGGGGGACGGTGGGTGGCGGGTGAACTCGACCCGCTCGCCGAGCTCGTCCGCGCCCAGCGGCTCGCGGTCGCCGTCGCCGCGGCCCGCGGACTCGACCCCGACCGGCCGCGCCACCTCACCCGCTCGGTCGTCCTCGCCCCGTCGGCCCGCTGAGCCGGCGGGCCGCGCACCCAGAAGGAGGAGTTGTGCCACTCGCAGCCACCGGTGACCTGGTCACCGCCGCGGCCGGGGCGCGGACCGCCGTCGCCGCGTTCAACATCATCACCCTGGAGCATGTCGAGGCCGTCATCGCGGGCGCCGAGTCCGTGGCCGCCCCCGTCGTCCTCCAGGTCAGCGAGAACGCCGTGAAGTTCCGCTACGGGCGGCTGCTGCCACTGGCCCGGGCCGCCGCCGCGGCCGCCGAACGTGCCTCGGTGCCTGTCGCGCTGCATCTCGACCACGTCGAGAGCGACGACCTGCTCCGCCAGGCGGCCGCCGCCGGATTCAGCTCGGTGATGTACGACGCGGCCCGGCTGCCGTACGAGGAGAACCTCGCCGCCACCCGGGCCGCCGCCGACTGGGCACACGCCCAAGGCCTTTGGATCGAGGCCGAGTTGGGGGCGGTGGGTGGCAAGAACGGTGAGCCGCCGCTCGACGCGCACGCGCCCGGCGCCCGCACCGACCCCGCCGAGCGCTGATCGCCGAACTGGACGACCGTCAGCGCCGGATCATCCACATGCGTTTCGTCGAGGAGCGCACCCAGGCCCAGATCGGTGAGGAGCTCGGC
>NZ_JBEYFS010000328.1:0-9329 GCF_040634475.1 Streptomyces sp. NPDC007095 | reverse complement strand
AGGGTCAGGGCCCGGCACGCCGAGAGCACGCACCTGACGCCGCGGAGCCGCCCTCCGGGCGACGACGGGAATTTGACGACAGGACCTAGGGCCTGTCCGGCGGCTGGGCGTGGGGGCACCGCGTCACCCGTCGAACGCCGCCACGAGCCGACGGCAGTCCCTCAGCAGCGTCTCGCCGGAGACGACGTCGTAGCGCATGTTCCCTGTGGAGTTGTCGTCGCGGTGGCGGCGCGGGGAGACCGACTCCCGGCGTATGAAGGGCAGCGCGGGTGCCGCGGCCGGACCCGTTTCGACCAAGGCAGGCCGCCCGTCTCCGGGCGGGCGGCAGGGGTCGCCGTCCATGCCTCGATCAGCACCGGGAGCACTTCGTCGGCGTCGCCGGTCACCTTCCACAGCGCGACGGCCGCACGGGCATCGCCGCCTGAGCGGTGCTGGTACGGTCGCCCACCCTCTTCGACCGTGACGACGAGCGCGTCGTACGGATTCTCGCGGAGGTGGTCGGGCGGTCGCTCGGTGAACAGCCATTGCACGCGCCCGTAGGCGTCGACCGTGCTGTGCAGGACATGCCGGTCCCTGTAGACACGCGGGAGACGGGCGTACGGGCCAGACGGGTGGCCAGCCGGTCAGGCGACATGGGCCTTTCTCATGGTCATGGCGTGATCCTCGCCCGGGGGAACCGCCCGCACGACGGACTCCCGGCGGGGTGGACGTCGGTCGGGGAGCGCTCTCATCGCGTGCTGCCCGGGGCTATCCTTCTTGGCAACCGCCGAGGAGGAGCCCTGAGGTGACCGAGACAGCGTCGCGCCCCACGCTGGAGGCCGTGGCCGCGCGGGCCGGGGTCTCACGGGCCACCGCCTCGCGCGTCGTCAACGGCGGCGACGGAGTGCGTGAACCGCTCGTCGAGCGGGTCAGACGGGCCGTCGAGGAGCTCGGTTACGTCCCCAACCAGGCCGCCCGAAGCCTGGTCACCCGGCGCCACGACGCCGTCGCCGTCGTCATCGCCGAACCGGAGACCAGGGTCTTCGCCGACCCCTTCTTCGCCCTCCAGCTCCGCGGCATCAGCAAGGAGCTGACCGCGCACGACTCGCAGCTCGTCCTGCTGCTCACCGAGGGCCGCGACGACCACGCGCGCGTCGGCCGCTATCTCGCCGGCGGCCATGTCGACGGCGCGCTCGTCTTCTCGCTGCACCTCGACGACCCGTTGCCGGAGCTGATCCACGGCGCGGGCGTGCCGACCGTGTTCGGCGGGCGACCCGGCTGGGGCGACGGCGCGCGGCGGGCCGTCTACGTCGACAGCGACAACCGGGGCGGCGCCCGCGAGGCCGTACGTCATCTCGTCGGACTCGGCCGCACGCGTATCGCGCACATCACCGGCGCCCTCGACCAGACGTCCGCGGTCGACCGGCTCGACGGCTTCCGGGACGTCATGGGCGACGCCGATCCACGGCTCGTCGTCGAGGGCGACTTCACGCCCGCGGGCGGCGAGCGTGCGATGCGGGAGCTGCTGGAGCGCTGTCCGGACGTCGAGGCGGTGTTCGCGGCGAACGATCTGACGGCCTCGGGAGCCCTGCGGGTGCTGCGCGAGCGGGGGCGGCGGGTGCCGGACGACGTCGCCGTGATCGGCTTCGACGACATGCTGCCGGTCGCCGAACAGACGGACCCACCGCTCACGACGGTCCGTCAGGACATAGAGGAGATGGGCCGGTTGATGGCCCGGCTGCTGCTGCGGGACCTCGATCGCCGGGCGGGCAAGCTGGGCGCGGACGGCGCCCCCGCCGGAGTGGTGCTGCCGACGACGTTGGTACGGCGGCTTTCCGCGTAGGACCGTTGCTCCCCGTGGCCCGCCCACCCGCTCTGGTTCGTCTCCGTTCGCTTTCTTCAGTCCCGGTGCGGTCCCAAGTTGCCAAGGAACGTTCCGAGTTGGGGCGCGGTGAGCGACGGCTCGGGCAGCGGGGCGGCGGTGGGGGAGGCACGCAGGCCGTCGAGGAGGAGGGCGAGCGGGCGGCGCCAGGCGTCCGGGGCCGTGCTCGTGAGGGCCGGGACGGCACGGCCGAGCACGGCCAGCGCGACGAGGAGGTCCTCGGTGGTGAGATCGTCGCGGAGCGTGCCCTGTTCGCGGCCGCGGCGCAGGAGCACCTCCACCGTCTCCCGGTTGTGGGCGTGCACGGAGTCGAGGGAGTGGACGCCCTCCAGGTGGGTGGTCATCAGATCGTTGGTGCCGCGGTCGGTTGCGAGGGCTTGGAAGACCTCTTCGACGTATCCCAGCAGACCCGCCCAGGCGTCCTCGGCGGTTCGGGCCCGGTCTCCTGCGTCCATGGTCTGCGTGAGCGAGTCGCGGAAGACAGCGTCGACCAGTGCGGCGCGGCTGGGGAAGTGCCGGTAGAGCGTGGCGTTTCCGACACCGGCCCGGCGTGCGATCACATCGAGCGGCGCGTCCAGGCCCTGCGCGGCGAACACCTCGCGAGCCGCCTCGACCAACAGCTCGCGGTTGCGCCGCGCGTCGCGCCGCCGCAGCGGATCGGGCCCGTTCACGCCGACTTTCGTCATGTCGCCTCCCGAAAGTTCCGGGGAGCACTCCCCGGAACTGATGATATCGGTCGGGCTCGTCGGAGCCGCCGGGGGCGCGGAGCCCTCGGCGCGGGGGGCTGAGGGTGCATTCCCCGGACGGGGGCCCCGGCGGCTGCGGCCATGAGGAGGTCGGTGGGGCCCAAGCGCAGGGCCCCACCGACTCGGCCCGTATGTTCAGCTCTCCCGCGTCGCGCTCCTGATGACCGCGAAGCGCGCTCCGTACGGGTCGGCGAGCTTCGCCATGCGGCCGACGCCCTCCAGGTCTGTGGCGGGCATCCGGACCGTGCCACCCAACTCCTGGGCCTTGCTGACGGCGGCGTCCGTGTCGGTGACCTCGAAGTACGGCAACCAGTACGCGCCCGACCGGGCCTCGGTCGGGTCGTCGGCCAGCGGGACGACACCGCCGAACATGTCCGACTCCTCCGCCCCGGCCGGGTTGATACAGGTGTACGTGCCCCCGGGGAACACGGCGGCCGAGGTCTCCCAGCCGAACACGGAGTTGTAGAACGCGGCGGCCGCCGGCTCGTCCGGGGTGTAGAGCTCGACCCAGCACAGCGAACCCGGGTCACCCGCCACGTCGATGCCCTTGGTCAGGGCCGGCTGCCAGATGCCGAAGGACACACCCGCCTCGTCCCCGAGAATCGCCATGTGGCCCTGGCCCATGACATCCATGGGCTGGACGATCACACTGCCGCCGGCCTGCTCCGCCGCCTTGGCCGTGGCCTGCGCGTCGGGACTCTGGAAGTACACCGTCCAGGAGGGCGGACCCTGCTCCTCGGTGGTCTGCATACCGCCCGCGGCGGTCTTTCCGGCGAGCTGGAAGAAACCGTAGCCGCCGGCGTCGGGTCCTGCCGACTGGAACTGCCAGCCGAAGAGGCCGCCATAGAAGGATGAGGCGCCTTCGATGTCGGGGGTGCCGACATCGAGCCAGTTCGGAGCGCCGGTGACAAAACGGGTGGTGAGCATGTTGTGCCCTCCTTTGAGGGGTCCCGTTGCCTGTACTGCCGAGTCTGGCACCGCCCACTGACAATCGCTGCCAGGACTCCCGCCGCGGGCCGGAGAGACCATTGCGATTACTCTGGGTGATCGGTTATGTTTGTTTTGTTTTCATACTTTGCGGCGAGCCGCCTGGCACCTCGGAACGTGGCGTTGATCCCGCGTTGATCGAACGTTTTTCGTCGCGCGGCACGATCTTCGTCATGCACACCGACACCATGACCCCGGCCGACTCCGCCTGGCAGGAGCAGGCGTTGTGCGCGCAGACCGGGGCCGATTTCTTCTTTCCCGAGCCGGGCAGCTCGGTGCGTGAGGCAAAGCGCATCTGCGGGATGTGCGAGATGCGCTCCGCCTGCCTCGAGTACGCGCTGAACAACGATGAACGCTTCGGCGTCTGGGGCGGCCTGTCCGAGAAGGAACGGCTCAGCCTCCGGCGCGCGGACCAGAACTGACCCCTGCGACGCCGAACTGACCCCTGCGACGCAGGGCCCCGCGCCGGACGCCGTGAACGGCCGCGTCCGGGCGGCGCCTTGCTCCGGTCCGGTGCCTTGCCCCGGTCCGGTGCCTTGCTCCGGTCCGGTGCCTTGCTCCGGTCCGGTGCCCTGCCGTAATTCGGTGGGGCGATCCGGTGGGCGGTGGTTAGGATCCCCGTGGCGCACCCGGGCGTAGAGCAGAGGCAGACTCGCCGCCTTGGCAAGGCGGATACGCCGGTTCGAATCCGGTCGTCCGGGCTGCGTCCGGCCGGACGGACCGGGACAGCAGGGTCCTGTAGAGCAGAGGCAGACTCGCCGCCCTCTCAAGGCGGATACGCCGGTTCGAATCCGGTCAGGACCACGGCGGCGCACACGCGGGGCGGGGACACATGGGTGACGGCGGCGCGATCACGCAGGACGAACTGGCGGCATTCCACCGTACGGTCGGCAAGCTGCGGGCGCTGCCCGTCGACGACCCGGTGAGGCTGCGCGCCGAACAGGTCGCCGCGTCCTTCGCGCGGGACGGGCGGGTGCGCAGGCGCAAGGTGCGCGGCGCCGAACTCTCCGCCGCCGACGCGGCCGTGATGGCCGCGACCGCGACGGGAGCGCTCGACCGGCGGGAGGACGCACCGCTCGACCGTCCCGGGGGCGGCGGCGTCTTCGTGAAGCCCCGTTCCTGCTATGTCTGCAAGACGCCCTATCGACAGGTCGACGCCTTCTACCACCGGCTGTGCCCGGACTGCGCCTCGGACAACACCGCCCGGCGTGCGCTCACCACCGACCTGAGCGGCCGCCGTGCGCTGCTCACCGGAGGCCGGGTCAAGATCGGTTTCCAGCTGGCCCTGATGATGCTGCGCGACGGCGCCGAACTCCTGGTGACCAGCCGCTTTCCGCACGACACCATGCGTCGCTTCCGTGCCGAACCGGGCAGCGCGAAGTGGCTGGACCGGCTGACGGTGCTGGCGGTGGACCTCCGTGATCCTCGTCAGGTACTGGGGATCTGCGAGCAGCTGAGGCAGGAGGGTGAGCACCTCGACATCCTGGTCAACAACGCCGCGCAGACGGTGCGGCGGCCCGCCGAGTCGTACGCGCTGCTGGCCGGCGGGGAGCGCGCCGGGCTGCCAGAAGGGGCTCGGGAGGCGCCGGGGTTCACGCCGATGCGGACGCTGGCGAGCGGTCCCTCGGCGCTCCCCGCGGCGTTGCGGGAGGCCGACGAGGCCGGGCTGCTGCCCGATCCCTCCCCGGAGAACTCCTGGTCGGCCCGGCTGGGCGAACTCGACCCGGCCGAGGTCCTGGAGACCCAGTTGGTCAACGCGCTCGCCCCGGCACTGCTCTGCGACCGGCTGCTGCCCCTGCTGCTCGCCTCACCCCACCCGCGGCGATATGTCGTCAACGTGACCGCCGTCGAGGGCCGCTTCGCCGTACGCAACAAGACGGCGGGCCATCCGCACACCAACATGGCCAAGGCCGCCCTCAACATGCTCACACGCACCAGCGCCACCGAACTCGCCGAGCAGGGCGTGCACATGTGCGCCGTCGACACCGGCTGGATCACCGACGAGAACCCCGCCCCGAAGAAGGAGCGGATGGCGGGCGCGGGGTTCCGCACCCCCCTCGACATCGTGGACGGAGCGGCCCGGGTGTACGACCCGATCGTGCGGGGCGAGGCGGGCACACCCGTGTCCGGGGTGTTCCTCAAGGACTACCGGGAGGCGGAATGGTGACCGAGCCGGAGCGGAAACCGGACCCGCGGTTCGCGGGCGTGCCGCCGGTAGTACCGCGCCCTTTGACTGAACTCACCCCGCTGCTCGACTGGTTGCGCGACGGCCGCCCGGCCGGCGAGCGGCTGGACTTCACGGCCGGTACGGCGCTGCCCGACGGGCGCCTCGACCTGTGCAAGCAGGGACTCGGAGCGCGGGGCGCGGCGCTGGTCGCCGAGGCCCTCTCCGAGATGTCCGCCGTCTCGGACGGACCCTCTCCCGTACGGCACTTGCTGCTCGGCACCGACGGGCTCGGCGACGAGGGCGCCGCCGCGGTCGCCGCGCGTGCCGAGGTCGAGACTCTGTACCTCGGCTGCAACGGGATCACCGCGGGCGGCGCCTGCCGCATCGCCGACAACCTCCGCGCCTCACCGCGGGTCGTCACGGGCGTCTGGCTCAAACGCAACCCGCTCGGCAGCGGGGGAGGGCGTGCCGTGGCCGAACTCGTCGAGGCCGCCCGGTCGTTGCGCACCCTCGACCTCGTGCAGACCGGGCTCGACGCGACGGGCGCCGTCGTCCTCACCGACGCCCTTCTCGCCGCGGCGGAGAACGGCCGCCGCGTCGAGCGGCTGTTCGTGGGCGGCAATCCGCTGGGCGCGGCGGGTGCGGTGCCGCTGTCCGTGCTGATCGCCGAGGGCGCGGTCGACGAACTCTACGTATCAGCAGCACAGTTGGGTGACGCGGGCGCGCTGCGTCTCGCCGAGGCGCTGGCACGGGCACCGCACGGAGGGCTCGCCCGGCTCTCCGTCGCCAGCAACGGCATCGGGCCGTACGCCGCCGCCCGGCTGGTGGCGGCGGCGACCGCGGCGGGGGTCGCCCTGCTCGACCTCGGGCGGGTGCGGGCGGCCGCGGTGCTCGGCGCCGCCGACAACCGCGTCGACCTCACGGCGGCCACCGACATCGCACACACCCTCGCGAGCGCCGAACACCGCCTCACCCACCTCGTCCTCGCCCACACCGGCATGCGCAGCCGCGAGGCCCACCGTCTCCTCGACACCGCCCCGCGCGCCGCGACCGCGACCCGGTTCGTGCTGGGGCAGTCCATCGCGACCAGTGTGAAGCGGCGCCTGGACGCGCTCAGCGCGCACATCCCGGTGCCGTCGGTCCCCGCCGACGTCGCCGCCGTACGCAGCGTCCACCGAACGGCGCCGTTACGCTAGGCCTCAAGGGCGGGGCCGTAGCGCAGAGGCAGGCGCACCTGGTCTCCAAAACCGGAACACGCTGGTTCGAATCCAGCCACCCCGCCCCCTTCCCCCAGGGTTTCGGACGATGACCCCGGCCCGCCGGAGCGCACCGGGAAATCAGTACGCCGCGCGTACTTCAGCAGGCACAATCCCCGCATGGATCGCACCCCGCAGCGGCACGCCGAAAGTCTGCTCAACGCCCTCGACCCGCTGCCCTTCCCCCAGCGCATGCGCGAACTCGCCCTGCGGGTACGGGAGCCGGTCCCGCTGCGGCCCGTGCTGGAAGAACTCGAATCCCGCGGTCCGTACGAACGGGGGATCGCCGTCGTCGCGGCCGCCGTCGGCGGCGACGCCGAGTGGATCGCGGACCGCATCGCCGACCCGGACGCCTTCGTGCGCGGACAGGCTCTCCGGGTCGCGGACAGCCTTCAAGTCCCCGACTCCGCCTACGAGTCGGCGCTCGACGACGCCCCGGAGGCGGTCCGCAGGGAGCTGTTGCGCGCGATCGTCGTGGGACGGCGCACCGCACTGGCCGACCGGCTGCTGCCGAGGCTGCGGCGGGACTGGGGCGACGCGGAGGCGGCCCGCCTGCTGCCGGGGTGCGCGCCGGAGACGGTCGCCCGGCTGCTGCCCGAACTCTTCCACGCCGTCACCGGCTGGAAGGCCCTCGCCAGGCGGCATCCCGGCGCCCTTCTCGACGTCGCCGAAGACGAGTTGGCGGCGCTTCCCGAGGCCCTGCGGGACACCTGGTGGGGCCGGTACGTCCCGGGTGTGGCCGCCGCGGTCGCGGCGGAGCCCCTGCGCGTGCTCGACCTTCTCGAACGCTTCGGGCCCGCCACCCTGCCCCTCCGACTGCACGACCACTTCCCGCGGTTCGCGGCGGCCGACCCGAGCCGGATGCTGCGGCTGCTGCTCACCCCCACTGGATTCGCCGCGCGCCGCTACCGGGCCCTGAGGCCAGCCGTGCTGCGCAGGCTTGCCCGTTCCGGCGCACCCGAACTCCTGGCATTCAGCCGGAGCTTGGCCGACTGGGGGGATCTCGCGCCGCTCGTGAAGGCGCTGCCGCCTGCGCGACGCCACGCCTTCTACCGGGCCGCGCAGGAAGGCCGAGGAGCCGGACACGTCACCATCGACGCGGTCATCCTCGACGTCCTGCCGCGCAGTTGTGTGGCGGAGGAGGCCCGCCGCATGGCCGCCGTCGCCCGCGAGCGCGGCGCCCTCTGGAACTCCGTGCTGCTCGCCGAGTCCTTCCTGCCCGTCGCGGAGGCGCGCGAACGGCTGGTCGAGGCCACCCGCCGCCCGGCCGCCGAAGACCGTGCCGAGGCCTGGCCGTTGCTCATCCGCAACGCCGCCCGCTCCGCAGACTCCGCCGCCGTCACCTCCGTCCTGGAGGAGATGGGCCGGCTGCGCAACGAACACGACCCGGTGCGCTCGGCCGCGCTCGGCGCACTGTCCGGGGTACGGCCGGCGCTGTTCACCGAGGATGCCGAGCCGCACCTCGACCGTATCGCCGCGGACGCCGTCGAGGCCCGCGACTCCTCGCCCGCCACCCGGCACAACCTCAGTCGCCTCGCCCTGTCCGTCCTGCGCGAGCACGCGGCGGGCGGGCGACGGGAGTTGGTGAACTGGGCCCTGCGCACCCTGGTCCGGATATCCGGCAACACCGGTGACGTCGACCTCGGCCGCCTCGACACGGCCCTGCGGCGCGGCCAGGAGCACCAGGTGTACGAGGCCCTGCGCCCCTGGATCGAGGCGGGCGCGGAAAAGGCCGACTACAGCCTCGCCTTCACGCTCGCCCGCGCGGTGGGGCGGCGCGCCGCCGGTATGCCCGAACTGCAGGACCTGCTCTGGCAGGCCGTCCGGTACGGCGATGACGTGACCATGCGCTGTGCGATCGAACTGTGGCTCGAGCCGCCCGCGACCCGCGACGAACGGGTGGCCCGCGTACTGGCGTCCGAACCGTCCGCGGGCGTGCTGTGGCCCGTCGTGGGGATCGTCACCCGGCGCCGCACCGATCTGCTCGACCCGCTGCTCGCCGAGGCTCCTCCGTACGGCCGCTTCCTGACCAAGGGCACCCCCTGGACCGTACCGGTGGTCCGTGACGTACGGCGCTGGGTACCACGCCATCAGCACGCGGTGGCACGACAGTTGGCGGACCATGCCGAGGACGCCGCGCTGCCGCTCTTCGAGCGTGCCGCAGCCGTCGCGCAGGCCGCCCTCGTCCCGGGCCGCGGCGCCGATCTCGTACGACGCTGGACCGACTCCCCGGACGTGCGGCTCGCCGAAGCGGCGCTCGCCGCACTCGCCCGTACGGACCGGCCCGCCGACGCGCTGCCCGAGCTGCTGGC
>NZ_JBEYFS010000327.1:0-9366 GCF_040634475.1 Streptomyces sp. NPDC007095 | reverse complement strand
CTGGGCCCCTACCTGCGCCTGGTCGCCATGGACGGGACCACGGCGGCGGCCTCCGCACCGAGGAACCCGGCACCGACGATCACGAGTCGCCGCGGCCTGGTCGACCAGGCCCGCGCGCTTGGCCTGGGCCGCCTCACGCGCGGCGTCGCCCTGCCCGCCGATCCGGCTGCGCGGGTCGGACAGGACCTTGTCGAGCTCCTGCTCCATGCGTGAGTCGGCGAAGTCGACGGCGCTGCGATACGCGGCCGTGGTGCGCGCCAGGTCCTCGAACATGCCCCACACCTGGTTGTAGAGCCGCTCCTCCATGGACCAGCCGGTCGCGTCACCGGCGACGGGCTGCGCGGGCTGCCCCGGCGCGGCCGGTGGTGCGGCCGGCGGAGGCGGGGGCGGCGCGGCGGTCTGCCTGCCGGGGTGGCTGTAGTCGACCGGGCCGCCCGTGGGAGCGGACGGCTGGGTGACGGCGGAGGCGTCGGGCTGCGCGGGGCCTCCCGGGTAGCCAGACTGCGGCACCGTGGCTCCTTGCGGACCCGGCGCGTCGTACGGGGACTGCGGCGGTACGGTCCCGAAGGCGCCCTGCGGTCCGGCGTACGGCTGGTCCGGTCCCGGGGCCGAGGCGGCCGCCTGCCGTGAGCGGTCCGTGTCCACCGTACGCGGCGGGGGTGCCGACACCGAGCGGGCAAGCCCCTGGGCCACCGCTTCGTTGATGCTGCCCGCGAGCTGCTGGGCCTCGGAAAGGCCCTGGTCGGTGAGGAGTTCGGCGAGGCCGCCCGCGTAGCCCTGGCCGACCGCGCGTACCTTCCAGGCGCCCTGTCTGCGGTAGAGCTCCAGGGCGACGACGGCCGACTCCGTGTCCAGGCCAGTGATGGTGTAGCTGGCGACCTCGGAGCCATCGAGGCCGGTGACGGCGAGGAACGGGGCGGCGACGGCCCCGAACCGGGCAGGGCCACCGGCACCGGTCGGCAGTGCGAGCAGCACGCTGACGCGGTGCACGGTCCCCGGCAGGGCGTCCAGGTCGAACGCGAGGCGGTGGTCGGCCGCCGCCTGCTTGGAGACTTCGAGTCCGGGCAGGGTCGGCGCGCCCGGGTGAGCCACCCATTCGACGCCCCGGACCCTGCCCTGCTCGTCGCTGAGCGTGGCCCCGGCCACGATCGGCCGGCCGGCCGATACGCGGACCTCAAGACGGGCCTGGGAGAGCGGGTGGTTCTGCCCCCGGACCAGCTCGGCCGTCATCGCCTTGTCCCCCGTGTCGCTTCGTGTGCCGGGCGCCGCGCTGCCTACAGGTGCGGCAGGATCGCGGGCATCAGGTCCTGGAAGGTACGGCCGTTGGCCGGTGTACCCAGGGCCGTCATCTGCCAGCCGGGGCCCGCGCGGTGCACCTTCGCCATGATCTGGGCCGTGTACTGGCCGCCGCCCGCGAGCGTGTAGCGGGCGAGCTCCTGGCCGTTGCTCTCGTCGACCAGACGGCAGAACGCGTTCTGCACTTCCTGGAACGTCTGGCCCGTGAAGGAGTTCACGGTGAAGATGATCTGGTCGATGTGGACCGGGACGCGCTGGAGGTCGACGAGGATCGCCTCGTCGTCGCCGCCCTGGCCCACGCCACCGACCAGGTTGTCACCGGTGTGCCGCACGGATCCGTCGTCGCTGACGAGGTGACGGAAGAACACCACGTCGACGGGCTGCTTGTCCGCGAACAGCACGGCGGACGCGTCGAGGTCGATCTCCCGGGTGCGCGAGCCGAACAGGCCGCGCCGGGGAGCCGCCTGCCAGCCGAGCCCCATGCGCACCGCGGTCAGGGTGCCCCCGTCGTTCTTCTGCAGACTGATGGCCTGACCCTTGGTCATGTTGACCGTCACGCGCTGTTCCCCTCTCGAGCTGTCCCCTGTTGCCGCGGAGTCCGCGGATGTCCAGAACCCTACGCAGCGCCGACGACCGTGCCGAACCCTGGGGCGCGCTTTGTGTCGGTGTTGCAACACAGCGCGCATCCGCCGAGGTCCGGCACAGTAGACAGGGGCCTCAGGCCAGGCCCGCCTCCTTCATCTGACGCAGCTCCTTCTTCATCTCCGACACCTCGTCGCGCAGCCGTGCCGCGATCTCGAACTGGAGGTCGGCCGCGGCGGCCCGCATCCGCTCCGTCATCTCCTCGATCTGCTCCGCGAGTTCGGCCGCGGGGCGGTCGGTCGGCACCGTCTCCTTGGCCTTGCCCTTGGCGGACTTGGCCGCCTTGCCGCCGAGCGAGGGCACGGGGGCCTTGGCTCCCTTGCCGTCCTTGCCCTTGCGGTATCCGGAGCCGAGCAACTGCTCCGTGTCGACGTCCTCGCGGGCGATCTGCGCCACGATGTCGTTGATCTTCTTGCGGAGGGGCTGCGGGTCGATGCCCCTCTCCTCGTTGTAGGCGACCTGCTTCTCCCGGCGGCGGTTGGTCTCCTCGATGGCCTTCTCCATCGCCGGGGTGATCCGGTCGGCGTACATGTGGACCTGGCCCGAGACATTGCGCGCCGCACGGCCGATGGTCTGGATCAACGAGGTGCCCGAGCGCAGGAAGCCCTCCTTGTCGGCGTCGAGGATCGACACCAGGGAGACCTCGGGCAGGTCGAGGCCCTCGCGCAGCAGGTTGATGCCGACCAGGACGTCGAACTCGCCCGAGCGCAGCTCGCGCAGCAGCTCGACGCGGCGCAGGGTGTCGACGTCGCTGTGCAGATAGCGCACCTGGATGCCGAGCTCCAGGAAGTAGTCGGTGAGGTCCTCGGCCATCTTCTTGGTGAGCGTGGTGACCAGGACACGCTCGTCCTTCTCGGTGCGCCCCCGGATCTCGTGCACCAGGTCGTCGATCTGTCCCTCGGTGGGCTTGACGACGACCTCGGGGTCGATCAGGCCGGTGGGGCGGATGATCTGCTCGACAAAGCCGTCCCCGCGGGAGAGCTCGTACTTGCCGGGCGTCGCCGACAGGTAGACGGTCTGGCCGATGCGCTCCTGGAACTCCTCCCACTTCAGGGGGCGGTTGTCCAGGGCGGAGGGCAGCCGGAACCCGTGGTCGACGAGGGTGCGCTTGCGGGAGGCGTCGCCCTCGTACATGGCGCCGATCTGCGGCACGGTGTTGTGCGACTCGTCGATGACGAGCAGGAAGTCGTCCGGGAAGTAGTCGATCAGCGTGTTCGGCGGGGAGCCGGGTTCGCGGCCGTCGAAGTGCATCGAGTAGTTCTCGACGCCGGAGCAGGAGCCGATCTGGCGGAGCATCTCCAGGTCGTACGTCGTACGCATGCGCAGGCGCTGGGCCTCCAGGAGCTTGCCCTGCTTCTCCAGCTCGGCGAGGCGCTCCCCCAGTTCCTTCTCGATGTCGTTGACCGCGCGCTCCATGCGCTCGGGGCCCGCCACGTAGTGGGACGCCGGGAAGACGTAGACCTGGTTGTCGTCGCTGATGACCTCACCGGTGAGCGGGTGCAGCGTGGAGAGGGCCTCGATCTCGTCGCCGAACATCTCGATGCGGACGGCGAGTTCCTCGTAGACCGGGAAGATCTCGATCGTGTCGCCGCGGACCCGGAAGGTGCCGCGGGCGAACGCCACGTCGTTGCGCGTGTACTGGATGTCGACGAAGCGGCGCAGCAGGTCGTCGCGGTCGATCTCGTCGCCGACCTTGAGGCTGACCATCCGGTCTACGTACTCCTGCGGCGTGCCGAGGCCGTAGATGCAGGAGACCGAGGCGACCACCACGACGTCGCGGCGGGTGAGCAGCGAGTTGGTCGCGGAGTGGCGCAGGCGCTCGACCTCCTCGTTGATCGAGGAGTCCTTCTCGATGTAGGTGTCCGACTGCGGGACGTAGGCCTCGGGCTGGTAGTAGTCGTAGTACGAGACGAAGTACTCGACCGCGTTGTTCGGCAGCAGCTCGCGGAACTCGTTGGCCAGCTGGGCGGCCAGCGTCTTGTTCGGTGCCATGACGAGCGTGGGGCGCTGGAGCTTCTCGATCATCCACGCGGTGGTGGCGGACTTTCCGGTGCCGGTCGCGCCCAGCAGGACGACATCCTTCTCACCCGCGCGGATGCGCTTTTCCAGGTCGGCGATGGCCGCCGGCTGGTCACCGCTCGGCTGGTAGGGGCTGACGACCTCGAAGGGCGCCACCGAACGTTCGATCTTTGATACGGGCCGCATGGGTTCCACCGTACGACCCCGCACTGACAACGGGCCCGGATCACCGGTTCTGGGGGGTGCGTGAGCTGCGGTGGCCGCGCTCCCGGCCGGCGCGCGGCAGAGGGCGGCGGCCGACGTACTGGACCGTGGGGTGGGCCGGGACGCCGGGCCGGTGCTCCGTGGGCCTCCAGTCGGGTTTGCCCATGACCATCAGCGGGTCGAACATCACGACGACGCCCGCCAGACACAGGAAGACCAGCGGGCCGATCATCATGGGCGCGAGCAGTGCGGCGGCCGAGTCGCCGCCGGGACTGCTGGACGCGCCGTGAAGATGGACACTGAGGGCGGCCATGCCCGTGTAGTGCATACCGCTGACGGCCAGCCCCATGACGAGGCTGGCGCCCACGCTCCAGAGGAATCCCCGGACCTGCCCCGCCGCCCACAGAGCGGCGGTGGCGGCGACGACGGCTATGACCACCGAGGCGGAGACGGTGAGGGTGTTGTACTCGAGGTTCCCGTTGAGGCGCATGCCGGCCATGCCCAGATAGTGCATCGAGGCGACTCCCAGACCGGTGATGGTGCCCCCGGTGAAGAGCGCCGTCCCGGTGGCGCCCCGGTAACCCACGATGAAGATCCCGATGCCGACCATCACGATGGCCACGCCCAGGCTCGCGAACGTCGTCGGCTTGTCGTAGTGGACCGGGGTCTCCTTTACGGTGAAACCCATCATGGCTATGAAATGCATGGTCCATATGCCCGAGGCGATCGCCACCGAGCCGAGCGCGAGCCAGCCGGCCCGCCAGGAGTGGGCGACGAGCATCGATCTGGTGGTGCAGCGCAGGCCGAGCGCTCCGCCCAGGCAGGCCATGAGGTACGCCACCAGCGGTGTGACGAGTCCGTAACTGAAGCCGTCGACCGTGCCCTGCATGCGCGGCTGCCCTTCCCGCCCTTTTACACCAGAAATTCCCGGAAATGCCCCCACCCTCAGGACCGAAATAACGGTCAGGGTCGAGGCAGAGAGTATGACTCTCACCTGAATGGTCGAACGATTTTCCGGCAAAGAATCACGACCTCGCCGCACCTGTGTGATGCCGGTGAGCGGACTTGGTCAACTCCATTCAATCCGTGTCCGTCCCGTACCCCTCCGTCGTTGACTCTCTGCTGTCACTCTTGACCTGTCTGTGATCGCTCGACGCGAGGAGTACGTATGCACGCGCGCGTTGCCGCCGCCACGACCGCCGCGTTTGTCGGGGCAACCGTCCTGATACTGCCCACCTCCCACGCACAGGCCGGCTCCCTGCGCAAAGCTCCGCTGATCGTCTCGCACCGCGGAGCGTCCGCCTACGCGCCCGAGAACACCCTCGCCTCCATCGACAAGGCGGCCGCGATGGGCTTCGGCTGGGTCGAGAACGACGTCCAGCGCACCAGGGACGGCGAGCTCGTCGTGCTCCACGACGCAAGCCTGGCCCGTACGACCGACGTCAAGAAGGTCTATCCCCGCCGGGCTCCCTGGAAGGTCGAGGACTTCACCGCGGCGGAGATCGCGCGCCTGGACGCGGGGAGCTGGTTCGGTCGCCGGTACGCGGGCACACGTGTGCCGACGCTGAAGCAGTACATGAACCGCGTCTCGCACAATCACCAGAAGCTCGTGCTGGAGATCAAGAACCCCGAACTCTATCCGGGTATCGAGCGGCAGACCCTCAAGGTCCTGAGCAACGAAGGCTGGCTGGATCCGGACCATCTCAGGAACCGGCTGGTCGTCCAGAGCTTCAGCGAGCAGAGCGTGCGGACGGTCCACGAACTGCGTCCGGGCATCACGACGGCCTTTCTGGGCAAGCCGTCGCTCGCGCGCCTGCACGAGTTCGCACGGTTCGCCGATCTGATCAACCCGGACCACACCTCCCTCTCGTCCGGCTATGTCTCCGCGGTCCACTCGTTCGTCGGACCGCACCGCCGGCCGATGGAGGTCTTCGCCTGGACCATCGACGACGCGGACACCGCGCGGCGCCTGGCGGGTTACGGCGTGGACGGCGTGATCACGAACAAGCCCGACGTGATCCGGAGCGCTCTGCAACAGACCTGAACAGGTTGCCGGCGGGCCTCTCGCCCGTGGTGCGGACGCCGGGCGGCGTCCGTGCCGCGGGCATTGTCAGTGGCGGATCGTACGGTGGATCGCATGAACAGCGATGGGCAGGACGAACAGCGGGTCGTGTGGGCCGTCGTCGGCACGGACATCGGTCCGCTGCTGCTGGCGGCGACACCGGACGGCCTGGTGAACGTGGTCTTCCACGCCACGGACGCGGTGCGCGACAAGGCGCTCGAGCGGCTCGCCGCGCGTCTGGGCACCGAGCCGGTCGAGGCTCCCGGGTCACCGCTCCTGGCCGAGTCGATACGCCAGGTCGCGGCGTACTTCGCGGGCGAGCGGCGGAACTTCGAGCTGCCGCTGGACTGGTCGCTGATCTCCGGGTTCAACCGTCAGGTGCTGCGCGAGCTGGCCGCGGGAGTTCCGTACGGCGGGGTCGTGGGCTATGGCGACCTGGCGCGACGGGTCGGCCAGCCGGGCGCGGCGCAGGCCGTGGGCGTGGCCATGGGCTCGAACCCGCTGCCGGTCGTCGTGCCGTGCCATCGGGTGGTGGAGAGCGACGGCGGCATCGGGGGGTTCGGGGGTGGCCTGGAGACCAAGCGGAAGCTGTTGGCGCTGGAAGGGGTGCTGCCGGAGCCGTTGTTCTGACGGACGGGACCGGCGGCCGGCGGCTGGCGGCTGGCGGCTGGCGGCTGGCGGCTGGCGGCTGTGCACGGTGCCTGGCGTGCCCGGTGCGGGCTGCCGTACCTGCCGGACCGGCGGAGCCGACAGCGCTCATCGCTCGCGATATCCCTTGTTCATGTGGGGGCGCGGGCTGGAAACTGCGCCGGTGACCCCAGCCGATTCCAGCGCATCCCAGTGTTCGCCGTGACCTCCGTCGAGCGGCAGCTCGCCGTACCCGTGGACGCCGAGGAGATACCGGCGCTGCGCGGCGCCGCATCACCGCCGTACTCATCGCCGGTCAGATCCTCGGCGGGCTCGGCGTCGCCACCGGCATCGCGCTCGCCACCGTGCTGGCCAAGCAGGTCAGCGGCACCGAGTCGCTCTCCGGGCTCGCGCCCACCGCGACGGTCACCGGGACGGCGGTGCTCTCCGTGCCGCTGGCCGCGCTGATGACCGCGCGAGGGCGCCGACCGGGCCTGGTGCTGGCGTACCTCATCGGGGCGTCGGGAGCGGGCGTCGTCGTGGTCGCCGCGTGTCTGGGGAGTTTTCCGCTGCTGCTGCTCGGCATGGCGGGCTTCGGCGCGGCCTCGTCGGCGAACCTCCAGGCGCGGTTCGCGGCCGCCGATCTGGCCGAGCCGCAGCGGCGTGGCCGGGCCATCTCGAACGTGGTGTGGGCGACCACGATCGGAGCGGTGCTGGGGCCCAACATCGCCGCGCCCGCCGGACGCAGCGTCTCCGGGCTCGGGATACCCGAGGCAGCGGGGCCGTTCCTCTGGGCGGCCGGGGTCTTCCTCCTCTCCGCGCTGCTGATGGCCGTACTGCTGCGTCCCGATCCCCTGCTGACCGCCCGGGCGCTGGCGCCCGTCGAGGAGCAGTCGGCTCAGGCGCGTTCCATCCGCGCCGGTTTCGCCGCGGTCGCCGCCTCGCCGCGGGCCAGGCTGGCGCTCGTGACAGTGGCCGTCTCGCACACCGCGATGGTCTCGATCATGTCGATGACCCCCGTCGACCTCGGACACAACGGGGCGAGCATCGATCTGATCGGGCTGGTGATCAGTGGCCACATCGCGGGCATGTACGCGTTCTCGCCCCTCATGGGGCGGCTCTCGGACCGGCTCGGGCGGCTCTCCGGGATCGGGCTCGCCGTGGGCCTGCTGGCCTGCGCGGCGCTCCTCGCGGGCACGGCGGGCGGCAGCCACGGGCAGATCGCCGCGGGGCTCTTCGTACTGGGCCTCGGCTGGTCGTCCGGGCTCGTGTCCGGCTCGGCGCTCCTGACGGACTCGGTGCCCCAGGCCGCGCGGGCCGCCGCGCAGGGGGTGTCCGACCTGACCATGAACACGGCGGCCGGTGTCGGTGGGGCGACCGCCGGTCTCGTCGTCGCACAGGCGAGCTACGGGTGGCTGAACCTCCTCGCCGCGTGCCTGCTGGTGCCGCTGGGCGGGCTGGCGCTGTTCACGCGGCGCCGAGGCCGAAGCCGCCGGTGAGCGCCGAAGGGTCTCAGAGGCTGATGTGGTACGCCTTGCGGAGCGTCTCGTGCACGGTCCACGTCGTACGGTCGCCCTCGCGCAGCACGACCGCGTCGCCCGGACCCACCTCGATCACGTCACCACCCTCGACCTCGATCGTGGCGCGGCCGCTGACGACGACGAAGAGTTCGTCGGCCTCGGTGTCCGTGACCACGCCGGGCGTGATCTGCCAGATGCCGCGCAGTTGCTTGCCGTCGGCCGACTCCCACAGCACCTTGCCGCTCACCACCGGGTCGCCGGAGACGATCTGAGTCGGGTCCAGGGGCTCCGGTTCCAGCTCGGCGTCGGGGATGTGCACGGCGAAGGACGGGGTGGCCTGCGTGTTCATGGTCATGAGCGGTCACCTTAAGGGCATGCGAGAAAGCCTCACGCGCAGGGTGGCCGGAAGGCCCTAGTCGTAGTGGCGTGCCTCGAAGACGTTTCCGTCCGGGTCCTGGAAGTAGAAGCTGCGCTTGGCCATGCCACGGGCGCCGAAGGAGTCGTACGAGAAGCCCGAAAGGGGGACGGACCGTTCCTCCAGACGTGTGTGCAGCGCGTCGAAATCGGCTTCCCGGAAGGACAGGCATACGTGGTTGACCGGGTGCCCCGCGCTGTCCGCGGCGCCCGGGATCATGTTCATGTACGCGGCCATGGGGAGGGCCATGAGGTCGAGAATGGTCTCTTCATTGAGGCGCACGGAGGGAAACGGTGCCTTCCCCTCCGCGTATTCGGCGACCCTCACGGGTTCCAGGCCGACCGTCTTCTCGTAGAAGTCGGCCGAGGCAACCGGATCGCGCACCCAGAGGACGACATGGTCAAGACGTGCCGAGTTGTCCGTCATGCCCCCAGGCTGGTGTCGTACGCCGCAGGTCGCAAGGGTTTGACCGGGCGCGCCGCCCGCCAGAGATGAGGAAAGGCGGCAGACAGGAGGCAGGCACGTGATCGTGGTGTCCGAAGAGGTGCGGGAAGCGCTCGACGCGCGCCGGCCGGTGGTGG
>NZ_JBEYFS010000326.1:0-9408 GCF_040634475.1 Streptomyces sp. NPDC007095 | reverse complement strand
GGCCTGTGCCCGGCACGCCGAGAGCACGCACCTGACGCCGCAGGGCCCGCCCTCCGGGCGGACGACGGGAATTTGACGACAGGACCTAGGCCGCTCTCGTCCTCAGTTGTTCCAGCTCTCGTCGTACGGGTCGTGCGGGGTCGGGACCGGCTTGGCCGCGGTGACGTCGAGGAACGGGATGCGGCCGTCGTTGACGGGGTCCTTGGTCTGCTTGGCGGTGTAGGTGCCGGTGACCTGAAGCCAGGTGTCGGGCTGAAGGACGGGCGGGATGTGGCCGGTCAGGCCGATCTTGACCGGCTGGGCGTCGGCGGCACAGCAGTTGAGGGCCATCCGGACCAGGTACGGGGTGCCGTCCTCGGCGAGGGCGACGAAGCCGGTGACTTCGACCCGCCGGTGGGCCAGGGTGCGGCCGTGGTCGTAGGCGGCGCGGCCCGCGTAGTCGACGACGCCGAGCGGGAGCGGGTCGGTGGCCGGCAGGGACGGGTAGGCGAGGGGCGCCTGCAGGGCCGTACCGGCGTGCATGGCGCTGTAGGAGCCCAGCGCGGGCGGGGAGACCAGGATCAGGGCGAGGAGGGGGAGGACGAGCAGCCAGGCGACACGGGGTTCGCGGTGGACGTGCCCGTGCCCGTCGCCGCCTTCACTCCCGCTCCCACCCCGCCGTTCGTACCAGACCGTCGCCACCGCCGCCACGATCAGCACGACCCCGGCCGCCAGCAGCAACGGCCGCAACCCCGCCTTGACGTACCGCAGGTAGAGGTCGGTGAGCCCGGCGTGCAGGACCGCCGCGCCGACGAGGAACAGGACCGCCGCCTGTGCCTGCCGGTTCACAGCAGCACCGTCCCGACGAGGACCGAGCCGACGATGGCCAGGGCGAAGGTGGCGGGCGCGAACCGCAGGGCGAACCCACGGCCGAACGTGCCCGCCTGCATGGCGAAGAGTTTCAGGTCGATCATCGGTCCCACCACGAGGAAGGCCAGCCGCGCGGTCAGCGAGAACTGGGTCAGCGAGGAGACGACGAACGCGTCGGCCTCGGAGCAGATGGAGAGCAGCACGGCGAGGACCGCGAGGGCGAGGATCGCCACCACCGGGTTGGCGGCCGCGGCGTGCAGCCAGGTCGCCGGTACGACGGCCTTCAGCGTGGCCGCCGCCATCGCCCCGATGACGAGGAACCCGCCGGCGTGCATCACGTCGTGCCGTACGGAATCCCAGAACGCGGCACCCTTGCCGAGCCCCTCGTGCGAGGGCCGGGCCGGCGGACGCATCCAGTCCGCCCGCCCCAGCCGCTGCCACAGCCACCCCATCACGCAGGCCACGAGCAGACTGGCCACGAACCGGGCGACGACCATCTCGGGGTTGCGGGGGAACGCGACGGCGGTGGCCGTCAGCACGATCGGGTTGATCGCGGGCGCCGACAGCAGGAACGCCAGCGCCGCCGCGGGCGTGACCCCTCGCCGTACCAGCGCCCCCGCCACCGGCACCGACGCGCACTCGCAGCCGGGCAGCACCGCGCCGGCCATCCCGGCGACCGGCACGGCCAGCGCGGGCCGCTTCGGCAGCGCCCTGGCGAAGAACGCCGGCGGCACGAACACCGCGATGGCCGCCGACAGCAGCACACCGAGGACGAGGAAGGGCAGCGCCTGGCAGACCACCGCGACGAACACGGTCATCCAGCTCTGCATCACCGGCACCGACAGCGCCCGGCGGATCGGTCCCTGAGCCACCACCAGGACGAGCAGCAGCATGACCAGGACGAGCGGCGAGTTGAACTGCCAGCCCTGGGACGCGCCCGCCTGTTCCCTCGGGCCGCCCGGTGCGGCCGCCTGCTGTCGTGGACCGCCCGGTGCGGCCGCGTCGCGGTGGTCGGCCCCGGGCGGGGCCGCTTTGGTGATGCTCACGGGCGAGGTACCTCCGGCAGGGCACGGGCTGGAATCTCGTGGGTGGGTTCCCCTCCCCATAAATACGCCCGTATCGGTACGTCCGTTCAGGCGGGGGCGTTCATTCCCGCAAGGCGCCCCGACTTCCGTCTCAGAACCGGAGTACCGCCTTCATCACCGCCTTTGCGATCGGTGCCGCGTCCCCGCCCCCGCTGATGTCCCCGCGGTCGGCCGCCGCGTCCTCGACGACGACCGCGACCGCCACCGCGGGCTCCGTCGAGCCGTCCGCCTGGGCCCAGGAGATGAACCAGGCGTACGGCGTCCCCAGGTTGTCGATGCCGTGCTGGGCGGTCCCGGTCTTGCCGCCGACCGTCGCTCCGGGAATCGCGGCGTTGGCGCCGGTGCCCTCCGTCACCACGTCCGTCATCAGCTCGCGCATCCGCATGGCCGTCGACGGGTTCATCGCCTGGTGGAGCGTGCGGGGACCGGTCGTCGACACCGTGCTGTCGCTCCGGGTGGTCGTCTTCTCCACCAGATAGGGCGTTTTGACGGACCCGCCGCCGGCGACGGCCGCCGAGATCATCGCCATCTGGAGGGGAGTGGCCCGGGTGTTGAACTGACCGATGGAGGAGAGCGCGAGCTGCGCCTTGTCGAGTGTCGTGTCGAAGTTGCTGGGGGCGACGGAGAAGGGGATCCGCAGACGGTCGTTGAAACCGAAGTCCCCCGCCGTGCGGGTCATGTCGCTCAGCCCCACGTCCACGCCCAGCTTGGCGAAGACCGTGTTGCAGGACCACTCGAAGGCGTACCGCAGTGAGGCGTCCTCGCAGCCCTCGAGCTCGTTCGTCAGCCGGGTCGTGGTGCCGGGCAGCCGGTACGGGTCCGGGGAGGCGGTCGACGTGTCGAGGTCCGTCACCACCCCCGCGTCGAGGGCCGCCGCGGCCGTCACCACCTTGAACGTCGACCCGGGCGGATAGGTCTGCCGGATCGCCCGGTTGAGCATCGGCTTGTCCGCCGCCCCGTTCAGCCGCTCCCAGGCGTGCTTGACCGCCGTGCCCGTCCCGGACAGCTCCCCCGGGTCGTACGACGGGGTGGAGACCAGTGCGAGGATCCTGCCGGTGGACGGCTCGACGGCGGCCACCGCCCCGCGCCGGGAACCGAGACCCTGGTACGCCGCGCGCTGTGCGGCGGGGTCGATCGTCGTGACCACCTTGCCGCCGGGGTTCTGGGCGCGGGTGGCGTCGTTCCACAGGGGGAACGGCGAGAGCAGCGGGTCGCTGCCGGAGAGGATGCCGTCCTCGGAGTTCTCCAGGAACGTCGTTCCGTACACCTGCGAGGCGAAGCCGGTCACGGGCGCGTACAACGGGCCGTCCGTGTAGGTCCGTTCGTAGCGGAGCTGCTGGCCGCTGTCCCTGGAGCCGGTGACCGGCCGGCCGCCGACGAGGATGTCACCGCGCGGCTGGCCGTAACGGGCGATCGTCTGACGGCGGTTGGCCGGGTTGTCGTCGTACGCCCCGGCCTGGAAGACCTGGATGCGGGTGGCGTTGACGAGGAGGGCCACCAGCAGCACGGCGCAGAGAGCGGCGGCCCGGCGGATGTACTTGGTCATGGCGCCGCCGTCCCGTCGTACTGGCTGCGTGCCGAGTCACTGACGTGGATCAGCAGCGCGACGATGATCCAGTTGGTGACGACCGAGGAGCCGCCCTGGGCGAGGAACGGCATCGCCAGCCCCGTCAGCGGGATCAGACCGGTCACACCGCCCGCGATCACGAAGACCTGGAGCGCCACGATCGAGGTGAGGCCGATGGCGAGGAGCCGCCCGAAGGGGTCGCGCAGGGCGAGGCCGGCGCGGTAGCCGCGTTCCACGAGGAGGCCGTAGAGAAGGAAGATCGCGCAGAGTCCGAAGAGGCCCAGTTCCTCGCCCGCGGTGGCCAGGATGAAGTCCGACTTGGCGGCGAACCCGATGAGGATGGAGTGGCCGAGCCCGAGGCCGGTGCCCAGCATCCCGCCCGCGGCGAACGCGAAAAGGGACTGGGCGAGCTGGTTCGGCCCCTGGCCCGCCTCGATCGTCGCGAAGGGGTGCAGCCAGTCCTGCACCCGGCTGTGGACGTGCGGTTCCAGCCAGCCGACGGCCACCGCGCCCACACAGGCGAGCAGCAGGCCCACAGCGATCCAGCCGGTGCGGCCGGTGGCGACGTACAGCATGATCACGAAGAGGCCGAAGAACAGCAGCGAGGTGCCGAGGTCCCGCTCCAGGACCAGGACCAGCACACTCAGCAGCCAGATCGCGACGATCGGGCCGAGGACACGGCCGGTGGGCAGCTGGAGCCGCTTGAACCGCCAGACGGGGCGGCCCGCGTAGGCGAGCGCGTTGCGGTTGGCCGCGAGGTAGCCGGCGAAGAAGACCGCGAGCAGCATCTTCGCGAACTCGCCCGGCTGGATGGAGAACCCGGCGATCCGGATCCAGATCCGGGCGCCGTTCACGGCGGGGAAGAAAATGGGCAGGACCAGCAGGCCCAGCGCCGTGACGACCGAGAGGTAGGTGTAGCGCTGCAGGACGCGATGGTCGCGCAGGAAGAGGACGACCCCGATGAAGAGCGCGACGCCGAGCGTCGACCAGATGAGCTGGACGGGGGCGGCCCGGTCGCCCGGGGTCTCCAGGTCCAGGCGGTAGATCAGCACCAGGCCAAGGCCGTTGAGCAGGACGGCGATGGGCAGCAGCAGGGGATCGGCGTACGGCGCCCGCAGCCGCACCGCGAGATGCGCGAGGAGTGCGAGCACGCCGAGCCCGGCGCCGTAGACCGCGGCGCCGGGCGGAAGGGTGCCGTGCCGTGCGTATCCGACCGCGCAGTAGCCGAACACGGACAGCAGTACGGCCATGACGATCAGGGTGAACTCGATGCCACGGCGCCGGGGCAGGCGGACAGCGGGGGTGGGCGGGTCCGCTGCCACGGCCGTTCCCCGCGTACCGGGAATTCCGGGCATTCCGGGCTGAATCATGTCCGGAACGTAGCAAGCGGTGAACCTGATGTCCCGTTAAGTGGTGACAGACAGGCCGATCCGATGGACGCGACCGGCGTCAGCACCAGCGCGGGGACGGGCCGATGTTGTCGATGTGCTGCGCCGAGCCCCAGGACCAGGTGCCGTCGGTGATCAGGTACCAGATCGGGTTGCCGCCCACGCGCTCGCCCCTGGTCTTGCAGTAGATGTGGACCCGCTCGCCGAACGGCGCGATACGGATGATCCGGCTGCGACGGTCGGGCCGGTTGTGCAGCGCGAGGCCGTTGCGGGAGATGATCCGGCCCTCGAAGCGGCGGTGGTCGTTGAACCGTCCGTCGTCGTACGGGTCCTCGAAGCGCTCGTCGCCCAGACCGTCGTCGTCGAAGTAGGGGTCGTCGCCGTTGTCCCAGTCGAGGCTGTCCCAGTCGCGGCTGTCCCAGTCGCGGACGGAGCTCCCGAAGTCGTCGGCGATGCCGGGTCCGGTGCCCGCGATCGCGGTGGGCTTGCCGGCGGCGAGGGCGGGTCCGGCGCCCGCGGCCGCGATGAGCGTGCCGGTGGCGAGCACCATCCCGGTGCGGGCAAGGGTGTGGCGCAGGGACATGGGGGCTCCTCCGGAAATGTGACTTATCTGACTGATCGCCACATTAGGAGTGGGTTGGGATACGCGCAGGCCGCACTGAGCCATCGGGGACGCGAGGACGCTCAGCGTGCCCCGGTCGGCCCTTCCCCGCCGCTCGGTCCGGGCGCGCCCCGATCGTCCTGAGGAAGCGTCAGCGTCGCGATCGCACCGCCCTCGGGAGCGTTGGCGAAGACCAGCCGCGCGCCCAGCACCTCCGCCTGGCCGAGCGCGATCGTCAGCCCCAGCCCATGTCCCTTCGAACCGCCCTCCGTACGGAACCGCTGCGGCCCGTGCTCCAGCAGGTACTCCGGATAGCCATCGCCGTGGTCACGCACCGTCACCACCGGGCCGTCGACGGTCAGCACCACCGGGCCCGCCCCGTGCTTGTGCGCGTTGGCCACCAGATTGCCGAGCACCCGCTCCAGACGGCGCCGGTCGGTCTCCACCCGGGCGTCACGCACGACCCGCACCTCGGTCTCGGTGCCCGACGCCCGCACCACCCGCTCGGCCAGCGGGGCCAGCGGCTCCGAGTCCAGCTCCAGCAGCTCCCGCCCGGCGTCCAGCCGGGAGATCTCCAGCAAATCCTCGGTGAGCGTCCGCAGCGTGGCCACCCGGTCCCGGACCAGCTCCGTCGGCCGGCCCGGCGGCAGCAGCTCCGCCGCCGCGTGCAGCCCGGTCAGCGGGGTGCGCAGCTCGTGCGCCACGTCCGCGGTGAAGCGCTGCTCGCTCATCAGCTTGCTCTGCAGCGAGGACGCCATGGTGTCGAGGGCCCCGGCGACCGCGGCCACCTCGTCCTGGGGGCCCGCCGGGTACCGCGTTCGGGGGTCCACGGCCGTACGGGGATCGTTGACGCGCGCGTCCAGGTCGCCCGCGCTGATCCGCCGGGCCACCTGTGCCGTCGCGTGCAGCCGACGGGTCACCCGCGTCACCGCGAACACCCCCACCAGCAGCGTCGCGCCGATCGCCAGCGCCGAGGACCATACGATCGACCGGTCCAGGGCGTCGATGGCGTGCGCGCCCTGCGAGTAGTCGAACTGCACGGCGAGCGCCCGGCCGCCGCTCGCGGGTCCGGCCGCCCACATGGTGGGGTGCGGGTCGTTGCCCCCGACCATCGTGCCGCGGTGCCCGTCCGTCGCCAGCTCGCGCAGCGGCGCCGGCAGCCCGGGGAGATCCACCCCCGCGCCCGGCGGCAGCCGCTCGCCCGCCTCGTAGTCCGCCGTCACCTCCGCCAGCCGGTCGAGCGCCCGGCCGCGGGCCTCGCCGACGGTCTGGTTGGTCACCGAGACATGCACGAGCACGCCGAGCAGAGCGGCGAGACCGCAGCACATCACCGTGATGAAGGCGGCGGCCTTCCAGGTGAGGGTGGCGGCCCAGTGGGGGAGACGGCGGGGCGGCCGGAGGCGGCTCGGGGGCAGCCTCATGGGGCGCTCGCGGCGGTCGACGGTGTGGGGGAGGCGGAGGGGGAGGCCGACGGAGAGGCTGAGGGCGAGACCGGCGGGGCGGGGGGTGCCGAGGGGACGGGTGCGACGGTGCCGCGCCTGGTGGGCCTGGGCGTGCCCACGCGGAGGATCTCGTCCCGGGTCGCCAGCATCGCGTGCTGGTGCGGGTCCCAGTTCCACACTGTGCGGTACTCGTAGCCCGGCAGGGTCGAGGGCGAGCGGATGATCACGTCACGGCCCGCGACCTCGACGCTGATCGTGCTGTCCGCGGTGCCCATGATCTGGACCAGCTTGTGGTGCTCGAAGGTGTACACACGCACCGCCAGCTGATTCTGCGGAAAGCGGATGCCGAGCACCAGGTCGTCCTTCCGGTCACCCGTGAGATCACGGTAGTACGCCTGGAGGATCGGGCACTTCCCGCCGAGCGTGTCCTTGCCGGTGCAGTACTTGAGCTGCCGGGCCGTCTCACGGTACGGGGCGTGGACGGCGCTGTACTCGTCCGGGTGGCGGCCGACCTCGGCACGGAACACGGCGATCGGGTCCACCTTGTGGATGTCGTCGCCCGGCGCCGTGATGCCCGTGACCGTCTCGGTGTCCGCCTCGCCGTAGTCGAGGGCGGCCGTCGACGCGGGCGGCAGCTCGGGCCAGAGCCGGGCCGGGCCGACGGCGGTGGGCGTCGCCCCCGCGCCCCGCAGGGCACCGGAGTCGCCGCAGCCCGCCACGGCCGCCGCCAGCAGGGCGACGAGGACTGCGAGCACGAGGCGGCTGGGCCGGGTGGGGGTCACTGCTCTCCTGCGTCCGGGCCGGCCTCGTTCCGGCGCCAGGGGGACGGCTCGGTGCGCGAGGTCGGCGTGAAATCGACGAAACCGACGGCCTACACCATATTCGTAGGGAAGTCCTTTTTGTTCGCGGGTGGGGTCGGTGGGGCTGGTGAGGGTGTGAGGCCGTGGTGTACCGGACGTGCGGGCGACGCAAGAGAGGGGCTACTCCGCCAGCTCCTCCAGGAGGCGGGCCGTGGGCAGACCGGCGCGCAGGTACTCCACGAACAGTTCGTTGTGCAGGGCCCAGGGTGAGCGGCGGCTCCGGATCAGCCGGATCGCCTCGTCGGAGCTGTGTCCCGCGAGGACCAGCGCGTGCGCGATCACGAGCCCCGAGCGGTTGTAGCCGTGATAGCAGCGGACCAGGACGCGGCGCCCGTCCTCCAGCGCGTCGTCCGCGGCCCGCGCGAGCCGGATCACCCCCGCGAGCTGTGTCCCGTCCAGGGGACCGTCCGGAATCGGCCACACATGGTGCTCGACGCCCGGGTCGGGGCCGTGCCCCGGCAGCCGCAGCAGCGTCAGGACCAGGTCGAACTCATCCCTCACGACCGCGAATTCCGGCTCGCCGGTACGCCCCGCGAACGCGTGCCCGCCCATCCACAGGCCAGGCACGATCTCGCTCCACGGGCTGTCCGGAGCGGGCACATCGGGTTGCTTTCTGCGAGTCCGCAACAGCGCCTCCCACAACTGCTCACAAAGGTAACCGGGTTCTTGCCCCTGGAGCACCCCGCCTGTTCCCATGGTCATGGGGTGATGGTGCATGAACGGACTGCGCGTCATACCGACCTGGCGCCACGGGCAGGAGCGCCTGTACGTGTGCCTGACCGACGGGAGGAACGTCGCCTGGTACGACCGTGAGGCAGCCCGCGTCAATCTGCTCAGCGAGGAGCGGCGGGAGGACGTGCTCGACGCGCTCGGCCCGTTCCTGACCGGCCCTGTGACCGTGGGGCCCCCACCGGTCCCGACCCCCGCGGAACTGGCCCGGCTGACCCTCCACCCGGACGACGACCTCGCGCCGAACCGGCCCGGCGAGGCGCTGATGATCGACCTCGACCGAGACCCGGGACCGGCGCGCCGCCTGCGGCCCGACCCGCGACGCCGTGCGCTCGCCGCCGAGCACGCGGTCGGGGAGGCACTGGACCGTCTGGAGGGCGCGGGCTGGCACACCCTCCACTCCATCCCGCTCCCCGGCGGCGACCGCGTCCATCACTTGCTGATCGGCCCCGGCGGCATCTTCGCCCTGCGCTCCCTGTACGCCCGCAAGCAGCGGGTTCTCGTCACCGACCCCATGGTCACCGTCGGCCGCCGGGAGCCGTATCCGCTTCTGCGCCGGGTTCGTGCCGACGCCGACCGGGCCTCGTACGCGCTGACCGCCGAGGTCCACGCCGTCCTGGCCGTGGCCGGCCCCGCCGACCTCGATGTCCTCGCCCCCCTCCGCGAGGTCCGAGTCCTCCAGGACACCGACCTGTCCTCGTTGGCCGGCCTCGGAGGTGTCCTGAAGCCGGCGGACGTGGAGGCACTCCACGCGATGGCCCGCGACCGCCACACATGGCTACGAACGTGACCCCCTAGGCCCTGTCGTCAAATTCCCGCCTGCCCCGCGACGCCATGCACGCACTCTCGCCGCACCGGGCCCAGACCCGAGTACATCCAGTACGAGG
>NZ_JBEYFS010000325.1:0-9416 GCF_040634475.1 Streptomyces sp. NPDC007095 | reverse complement strand
CCTCGTACTGGACGTACTTGGGTCTGTGCCTGGTGCGGTGAGAGTGCGTGCATGGCGTCGCGGGGCAGACGGGAATTTGACGACAGGGCCTAGGCGGCGGGTCCCCGGGACGCCGTGCCCGTGGGGGTCGAGACCGGTACTCCGAGGGGGCGGGCGAGGCCGATCACGCCTTCGTCCAGGCGCTGCAGATGCCGCAGGACCCGGTCGGTCACGCGGTCGTGGCGGGGGAGGCCCGGCCGGTCCGTCTCCAGCATGGACGCGAGGCTGGGGCCGGTCTCGGCCACGCCTTCGGTGTCGTCGTCCTCGACGCGTGCGACAAGGACGTCGATGTTGTGCGCGATGCGTCGGCCGGCCCCCTTGAGCCGGGGATCGGCGGCGACGGACTTGCTGTAGGGCAGCACCTCGGCCGTCGCCGCCAGGGAACGCGCGTGGTACGCGCACGTCTCCAGGAGCGCCACGAGATAGCGCGCGGTCTGCCGGCGGGCCCGCAGCGGGGTGATCGGATGGGTCAACGGCTGCGTGGAGGACCGCAGATCGTCCAGGGCCGTGTCGAGATCCCGCGCCTTGTCCAGCAACTCGATCGCCGGGCCGCCGCTCAGCTGGTCGACCGCCGCACCGGTGACCTCCCCGAGCCGCTTCAGAACCGTGGCCAGCAGCTCGTCGGTACGCCGGTCCGTGTTCACCGGCAGCACCAGGGCGGCCGCGATGACACCGCAGGTGGCGCCGAGCGCCGTTTCCTCGATACGAAGGACGAGTACCCCGGTGCTGTAGGTGTTGAGCAGTGTGTAGAGCAGGCCAAGCATCGCCGTGACGAAGAAGGACATCAGGGCGTACGACAGCGGCGCGGTGAAGAACATCGCGAAGATGAACAGCAGCACCAGGGCGAACGCGGTCCAGGTGTGGGAGCCGACCAGACTCGCCAGCAGGGCACCGGCGACGACGCCGAGGACGGTGCCGAGCAGCCGGCGGTACCCCTTGACCAGGATCTCTCCGGTGGACGCCGTGTTCAGGAAGACCACCCAGCAGGTCAGCACGGCCCAGTACCAGCGCTGGCTGGAGAGGAACTCCCCACCGACGATGGCCAGGGCCGAACCCACCGACACCTGGACCGCCGTACGGGTCGTCGGACGCTCCCACCCCGTGCGGTCGTGCGTGTCCTCCTCGTCCTCCTCGGCCCTGGCGATGGCGACGTCCTCCGCGTCCAACTCCTCACGGGAACGGGTCGTCGACGGTGTGTCGTCGGACTCGTCCTGGGGTCCGTCGAGGGCGAGTCGCAGTCCCAGGACGGAACGCCCCGTCTCCCCGATCCCGCGGAAGACGTCCTGGACGGCCGCCGAGGCACGCGGCAGGTTCTCCTCGTCGCGGTAACCGAGCAGCCGGTTGCGTAGGTGGGCCATCCCGGTGCCGCGGTCCTCGGCGACCGGGCGCAGGACGAGCAGACGCAGCGCTTCGAGGTCACGGCGCAGGGTGGCGGTGGTGGCGTCCTGCGCCCGGAGCCGGTCGCTCGCCGCGGGCACGGGCGCGTTCGGCAGATGCAGGGTGAGCGTGTCGGCGCGTTCCGCGCTGCGGGCGGTGAGGATGAGCACCCCGAGCCGCTCGGCGGCGATCTCGGCGTCGGCGATACGCCGCTGCACGAGCGCGGCGGTGGTACGGTCGCTGGTCCCCTCCTCCAGCCGCCCCTGGATCATCATCGCGCTCTCGTGGAGCCGGGCGGTGTGCCGTCTGACCTCCTCCAGAGCCTTCTCCACCCGGTCCGGGCCGGCGTCCAGCAACTCGGTCTGGGCGGAAACCAGTTGCGCCAGACGGGCCCGGAAGGCCGCGCGCAACCGACGCAGCACACGCTCGGGCGTCTCCGGCACGACGACGAAACGCACCAGCGCGCTGCACACGAACGCGACGACCAGGGTCCCGCACAGCCCCGGCAGACCGGGGACGCCGGCCCTGACGAACAGCGACACGAAGTAGACCTGGAACCCGATGAGACCCAGGGCCGTTCCGCGATCACCGAAGCGGCGGCTGTACACGGCGGCGAAGATCAGCGCCAGGAAGAAGAGGTCACCCGCGACCACGTGGGTGCTGAGCAGCGCCCCCAGCGACATCGCGGCGAGTGCCACGACCAGCCCGAGCGCGAGCGTGACCGCCTGTTTGGGCCGCTGCTTCTCCTTGATGGCGAAGGTCGCGGCCATGGCCGCGATGGAACCGGTCACCAAGTGAGTCTTACCGGCCCCGAGCAGCGCCAGCACGGCGAGCGTGAGCGCGATGGCGCCCACCGTCCGCAGCCCGGCCATGAGCCGCAGCAGCCCGGGGTCCGATGCCGCGAATCGGTCCCAGATCCTCGTCCGGCCCGGCCGTGTCGCTGTCCTCACGCTGTTGTTCTGCCTCGCTCTCCGCCATGATCAGCGGTTCCAGCATGGCACGTGCCGACGCCCGCGCGTCCTTCCCGGCGTCCGCGGCGACCCCGGGCTCAGTCGGCCTCGCTGAGCGCGGGCGTCAACTGCGCCCAGGGACTGGGAGGTTCTCCCGTCACGGGAGCGTAGATCGCCGCGCCGCGTTCGTGCGCGGTACGCACGGCGAGCGGTACGAGCGCCTCGGGCACACCGTGGACGAGATGGCAGAACCGCTCGGGCGGGTGCCGCGCGGTCCACGCCGGTCTGCTGAACGCCGACACATAGGTCGTCCAGTGCCCCTCGAAGGTCACCGTCAGGTCGGCGACGCGCGCGTACCCCGGCGCCGGGTGCACCCCGGGGTTGAGCACGACGGTCGTGGTGCCCAGCCGGCGTACGGCCCGCACCAGCCTTCGGCAGGCGGGCAGTTCGGCCGGGTCCGAGGTCACCCGGTCCAGGAAGCAGCCGTCGGCCCCGTACCACTCCCGGTGCCGTACGACGTCCTGCGCGACCTCGACCGTGGAAGGCGCACCGTTACGGTGTCCACATGGCCGAGCAGGCGGGCGCCGGCCGCCCGCAGTGCTCCGGCCGCCGCGGTGAACGCCGGGTCGGGGCCCGGGCCCGGACCGTTCGAGGGATTGATCACCACCGTGTACGTACAGGACGCGGACGTGATCAGCCGGTGCCAGGCGCCCGGGCCCTCGGCCGGGTCGACGTACAGCGGAATGAGCAGGCTCACGGCGCCCGGCCGCCTTCCGGCCGGAGGGACGTCGCCGCCCAGAGCGCGGCCAGCGACTCCTCCAGGGCGTACGACGGCCGCCAGTCCAGGCCCTCACCGGCGGCGGCGATGTCGGAGCACTGCCACGACACCGCCCCCGAACGCGCCGAGCCGCCGCTGTCCTCCGGGCATCGGTACATGGGTGTGCCGAGGGGCGGACTCCGTGGTGCCGCGGGAGCATGGGAGTGACGCGTGCGCCTCGGTTGGTGCCCGTGGGAGGAAGCGGGAGAGGAGCTGGAGAGGAGGAGGGGCGAGCCGGTGGCGTTGGTGTTCTCCGTCGTTTTCGCGGTGCTGGCCGCGGTCAGCAACGCGACCGCCACTGTCCTCCAGCGCCGCGCGGCACAGGACGTGCCGTTGTCCGAGGGCTTCCACGCCAGGCTGCTCATCGAACTGCTGCACCGGCCGGTATGGCTGGGCGGGATGGCCGCGGTCATGGCGGCGGCATGCTTCCAGGCGCTGGCGCTGGTCAACGGCGCGCTGTCCGTCGTACAACCGATCTTCGTCCTGGAACTACCGTTCGCCCTGCTCATCGGCGGTCTGGTGCTACGGCGTCGGGTGACCCGGCGCGGGTGGATCGCCGTGGTGTGCATCGCCGTCGGGCTGGGCACCGTGCTGGCCGCGGCCGCCCCCTCGGTCGGGACCGACCGGCCCACCACGGGCGGGTGGATCCTGGCCATCGTGTGCTGCGCCGGCGTCATCGTGGCTGCCGTCGGTGTCGCGCTGCGGCTCCCCGCCGGACGCGCACGCGCGGCCTGTTTCGGCGCCTCGGCGGCCATCGGCTACGCACTCACAGCGGCCCTGATCAAGGACGCCACGCACGCCTGGGAGACGGGCGGTGCCACCGGGTTCTTCCTGGCCTGGCAGACCTACGCCTTCGCCGCCACCGGCGTCGGCGCGCTGTTCCTCCTGCAGAACGCCGTCCAGTCAGGCCCCCTCGTGGCCTCCCAACCCGCCCTCACCCTCGGTGACGCCCTGGTCAGCCTCGTCCTGGGCGTCACCTTGTACGCGGAGCGGGTACGCACCGGCTGGTGGCTGATCCCCGAGGCCGTCGGGGCCGCCCTGATCCTGTACGGAGCGATCCTGCTGGCCCGGATCCCGCTCACCCAGGTGCTCGTCGCACCGCCGGCCGCGCCGGACCGTACCAGGGCATGAACCGCCGGAATCGACGACTCGGCGGGTTCAGGCCTGGAACTCGGTGAGATCGATGGCGTGAACGAACAGTGGATGGCCGTACACCGGGTGCGTCGTCTCGCGCTCCAGCGTCATACCGAGCTTGCGGATGACGTTCTCGGACGCGTCGTCCCCCGCTCGGGTGATGCTGACCACGCGGTCGAGGCCACGGTCCTGGAGCGCGAACTCCAACGTGGCATGGGCGGCTTCGGAGGCGTACCCCTGACCCCAGAACGGTGAGCCGAACCGCCAGCTGATGGCTACGGCGGGCAGTACCTCCGGCAGGAACTCGGGCACGGACAGGCCCACGAACCCGGCCAGTTCGCCGGAGGCCAGCAGTTCGACGGCGAAGAGGCCGAATCCCTCCTCGTCCCATTCCTCTTCCCACTGTTCGATGGCCTCTGCCGTGTGGTCCAGGTCGCGAACGGAGCCGTCGTCGATCCAGTGCATGACGCGGGGGTCGGCATTGATGTCCGCCATCGGCACGAGGTCGTCGTCGGACCAGCGGCGGAGGAGGAGGCGGGGCGTGTGGATCTCGGTCATGGCGCCCATCCTGCCCGACGGGTGAACTCGGGCCGACGGCGGCAGCGCCAAGATCGTGCTGTCGGTGTTCGGGAGGGCCCTCAACGGCCGGTCGGACGGGACAGGAGGTCGGTGGCCATTTCGTGGACCGCGTCCCAGGCTGTGGCGTGCAGCGCGCCGACGGCCGTGCGACGCAGGTCGTCGAGGACCCCTTCGACATCGGAGTCCGAGTCGGAACCGGCGTCGTACTCGGTGCTCTCGGTGAGTACGTCGTACCCGTCGCGGACGGCGACTCGCAGACGCGTTCCTCCGGTGTCGGCGGTGTGCAGAGCGGCGGCGACGACCAGCGGCGGCGGACCCCCCGCTTCGCCGGCCTGCTTGCGGTACGCGCTGGTGATCGGATCGCGCCAGCGGAGGCCGAGCAGCAGGTGGCCCTTGGCCAGTACCTCGGACAGGTCGGTCTCGTAGACGCTGTCCGGTTCCAGGACCACCGCGCGGGCTTCCAGGACGAGTGCGGCGGGCAGCAGGCAGCGCAGGGTGCTCCCGACGATGTTGCCGCCGACGGTGGCTGTGCGGCGCACGGCTCCGGTCCCCACGGTGGAGGCCGCCCGGCGCAGTGCTTCTGGCACGCGGTCGTCGATCCGGTTCAGTATCACGGCCCCGCCCAGCGTCTCGCGGCCTATCGCATTGGCCTCCGGCAGGTCGCGCAGCGACATCGCCTGCTCGGGGAAGCCGTCCCGCTGCCAGGTGGCCCACACCAGGGTCGCGCCGCCTATGGGCACCGCCCCCTCGGCCATGCACTCCTGTGCTTCGGAAACGGACGTGGGCAGACGCAAGAGCACGGCAGCCGACCTGCTTTCGGGGGAATGGGCGGCCGAGGACGCACCGCCGCAGCCGTATGACCGTCGACATGGCGAATTTTCCCCAGCCCGCAGGGGGCGCGTACAGGGCTCACGGCATCACCCGACGCGCCCCTCGCCCACGGTTCAGCCGCGCTCGCCGCCGAACACCCCCAGGATGCGCTGGGCGGCCAGCGTGGCCGTCAACTCCCCGTCCCGCACCTGCTGTTCGAGGTCCGGGGCGAGGGCGCGTACGGCCGTGTCGGCGTGCAGGCGGCCGAGGAGTTCGTCGCGGACCATCGTCCATGTCCAGTCCACCTGCTGGTCACGGCGCTTGGCGGCGAGGCGGCCGGTGGAGGCGAGGAGCGTGCGGTGCTGTTCGAGGCGCTCCCAGACCGTGTCCAGGCCGGTCGACTCACGGGCGCTGCAACTCAGTACCGGCGGGGTCCAGGCGGCGTCGGCGGGATGCATCAGCCGCAGCGCGCCCGCGAGCTCCCGTGCCGCGGCCCGGGCGTCCCGCTCGTGCGGTCCGTCCGCCTTGTTGACCGCGATGACGTCCGCCAGTTCCAGGACGCCCTTCTTGATGCCCTGCAGCTGGTCGCCGGTGCGGGCCAGAGTCAGGAGCAGGAAGGAGTCGACCATGTTCGCGACGGCGGTCTCGGACTGGCCGACGCCTACCGTCTCCACCAGGACCACGTCGTAGCCGGCCGCCTCCATCACCACGATCGACTCGCGGGTCGCCCTGGCGACCCCGCCGAGCGTGCCCGCGGTGGGGGAGGGGCGTACGAAGGCCGCCGGGTCGACGGCCAGGCGTTCCATGCGCGTCTTGTCGCCCAGGATCGAACCGCCGGTCCGGCTGGAGGACGGGTCGACGGCGAGCACCGCGACCCGGTACCCGAGCGAGGTGAGCAGGGTGCCGAACGCGTCGATGAACGTCGACTTGCCCACACCGGGTACGCCGCTGATGCCGATCCGTCGCGCCTTCCCGCTGTGCGGCAGCAGCTCGGTCAGCAACTCCTGTGCCAGAGCGCGGTGTTGGGGCTTCGTCGACTCCACGAGCGTGATGGCGCGCGCCACCAGCGCCCGCTTCCCGTCGAGTACGCCCTTCACGTAGGTGCCGAGGTCGATCGCCATGGGGGTCAGAGGTCGTGGCCGAGGTCGGCGGACAGCCGCTGCACCAGGTCGTAGGCCGCGTCCGGGATCACCGTCCCGGGCGGGAAGACGGCCGCCGCGCCCATCTCCAGGAGCGTGGGCACGTCCTGCGGCGGAATCACCCCGCCGACCACGATCATGATGTCCTCCCGGCCCTCCTCCGCGAGCTGCTCCTTCAACGCCGGTACGAGGGTGAGGTGTCCGGCGGCCAGCGAGGACACCCCGACGATGTGCACGTCCGCCTCGACGGCCTGGCGGGCCACCTCGCCCGGGGTCTGGAACAGCGGGCCGACGTCGACGTCGAAGCCGAGGTCGGCGAAGGCGGTTGCGATCACCTTCTGGCCGCGGTCGTGCCCGTCCTGGCCCATCTTGGCGACCAGGATGCGGGGCCGACGGCCCTCGGCCTCCTCGAAGGAGGACACCAGGGTGCGGGTGCGTTCGACGGACGGCGACTCGCCGGCTTCGGTGCGGTACACACCCGAGATCGTACGGATCTGGCTCGCGTGCCGCCCGTACACCTTCTCCAGGGCGTCGGAGATCTCGCCGACGGTGGCCTTCGCGCGGGCCGCGTTCACCGCCAGCTCCAGCAGATTTCCGGTGCCTTCGGCAGCCCGCGTCAGGGCGTGCAGCGCGTCCTGGCAGACCTGTTCGTCGCGCTCCGCGCGCAGCCGCCGCAGCTTCTCGATCTGCTGGGTGCGTACGGAGGAGTTGTCGACCTTGAGGACGTCGATCTGCTCGTCGGTCTCCACGCGGTACTTGTTGACGCCGATGACCGGCTGGCGTCCGGAGTCGATCCGGGCCTGGGTGCGGGCCGCGGCCTCCTCGATGCGCAGCTTGGGGATGCCGGCGTCGATGGCCTTGGCCATACCGCCCGCGGCCTCTACCTCCTCGATGTGCTGCCAGGCCCGGCGCGCGAGGTCGTACGTCAGCTTCTCGACGTACGCGCTGCCGCCCCACGGGTCGATCGCCCGGGTCGTGCCCGACTCCTGCTGGATCAGGAGCTGCGTGTTGCGGGCGATGCGCGCCGAGAAGTCGGTGGGCAGGGCGAGCGCCTCGTCCAGCGCGTTGGTGTGCAGCGACTGGGTGTGCCCCTGCGTCGCCGCCATCGCCTCCACACACGTACGCGTCACGTTGTTGAACACGTCCTGCGCGGTCAGTGACCAGCCGGAGGTCTGCGAGTGGGTGCGCAGGGAAAGGGACTTGGCGTTCTGCGGGTCGAACTGCTTGACCAGCTTCGCCCACAGCAGCCGCGCGGCCCGCATCTTGGCGATCTCCATGAAGAAGTTCATGCCGATCGCCCAGAAGAAGGAGAGCCGGGGCGCGAACGCGTCCACGTCCATTCCCGCCGCCCGTCCCGCCCGGATGTACTCCACCCCGTCGGCCAGCGTGTACGCCAGCTCCAGGTCGGCCGTCGCGCCCGCCTCCTGGATGTGGTAGCCGGAGATGGAGATGGAGTTGTAGCGCGGCATCCGCTGCGAGGTGAAGGCGAAGATGTCGGAGATGATCCGCATCGACGGCTTCGGCGGATAGATGTAGGTGTTGCGGACCATGAACTCCTTGAGGATGTCGTTCTGGATGGTCCCGGCCAACTTCTCGGGCGGTACGCCCTGTTCCTCCGCCGCCACGATGTAAAGCGCGAGCACCGGCAGCACGGCGCCGTTCATCGTCATCGAGACGGTCATCTTGTCCAGCGGGATGCCGTCGAAGAGCTGCCGCATGTCGTAGATCGAGTCGATCGCCACGCCCGCCATGCCGACGTCACCGGTCACCCGCGGATGGTCGCTGTCGTAGCCGCGGTGGGTGGGCAGGTCGAAGGCGACGGACAGGCCCTTCTGACCGGCCGCGAGATTGCGGCGGTAGAAGGCGTTGGACTCCTCGGCCGTGGAGAAGCCCGCGTACTGACGGATCGTCCAGGGCTGGTTGACGTACATCGTCGGGTACGGTCCGCGCAGATACGGGGCGATGCCCGGGTAGGTGCCGAGGAAGTCCAGGCCCTCCAGGTCCTCCCCGGTGTACAGCGGCTCGACCGCGATGCCCTCCGGCGTCTCCCACAGGAGATCGGCCCCGCCCGTGGCCTTCTTGACGGCGCCGCGCCACTCGTCGCTCCCGCCGTCGGCCTTCGGGACCCCCAGCCCGATCCCGGAGAAGTCGGGGATTCCCATCGCTGCCATCAGGACACTCCCATACGGTCGAGGGTGGCGGAGAGCACGGCGACGGCGTCGCACCCCGCGAAGACATAGGCATCGACATCCGGGTACTGCCCGGGACGGCCCGCGAGGAACACGTGCCCGGCGCCCGTCGCCTTCAGCGCCCCGGCGACCTCCGCGGCCCGCTCCTCGTACAGCGTGTCGCTGGAGCACAGACAGACCTCGGTGGCACCGCTGTCCTCGAAGGCACCCTCGGTGACGGGCTCGATGCCACCCGCCTGGAACAGGTTCGAGGCGAAGCTGAGGCGGGCGGTGTGCGCGGCGGCCGGGCCGAGGGCGGCCAGGAAGATCCGCGGCCGGGAACCGGTCGCCGCAAGGTGGGCGTCGGAGCGGGCCCGCAGCGCCTCGAACGCCTCGTCGCGCC
>NZ_JBEYFS010000324.1:0-9445 GCF_040634475.1 Streptomyces sp. NPDC007095 | reverse complement strand
GCGACGTCGTCGAGGCCATGGAGCAGGACTCCGGAGTCCACCTCGACGTGCTCAAGGTGGACGGCGGAGTCACCGCCAACGACCTGTGCATGCAGGCCACCGGATCGAGGCCGAAGGCCGTGAGGTCCGCCCGTAGCCCGGGAGCGATACGTCCCGTCTCGTGGCCCTCCCCACGACGAGGGCCGCGTGCGTCGTGCAGCCCTCCAGCGCCTGGATCCCGCTGAGGCCGCCCCGGCGGCAGCGGCCCCCAGGGGCTCCCAGGCGGTCGCGAGCACCCCCCGGGCGTCGTGGGGGGCGATCGGCCGGTCCGGGCCGAGGGCGACCACGGCACCGGCCTCCCGCAGCGCGCGGATCCGCCAGGCCCGCCCGGTCCCGAGTCGCCGCGACCACCCGTCGCCGGAGGCGGCGTGAGCGATTGCCGGTCGGCGTGAGCCGTCACCCGCCCTGCGTGAGCGATCACCGGTCGACGTAAGCGGTCACCGGTCGGCATGAGCGTCACGGTCGACGTAAGCGGTCACCGGTCGGCTTAAGCGTCACCGGTCGACGTGAGCCATCACCGGTCGACTAAGCGGTCACCGGTCGGCATGAGCGTCACCGGTCGGCATGAGCGTCACCGGTCGGCATGAGCGTCACCGGTCGACTAAGCGGTCACCGGTCGACGTAAGCCACCACCGGTCGACATGAGCCGTCACCGGTCGACGTAAGCCGTCACCGGTCGACGTGAGCCGCGCCGCGGAGCGCGTCCAGCAGCCCGTGCAACGCCGGCCGTTCCGCGGCACCGGGAGCCGCTTCCCGTACCGCCGCGTACAGAACCCGCACCGGCTCAGGAGCGCGCACCTTCCGCACCACCACACCAGGGTGCCGACTCCCCAGCCCGAGCCGGGGAATCAGACTCACTCCGAGCCCGGCCGCCACGAAGCCCTGAGCGGTGGCGTAGTCCTCGCTCTGCACCGCGAAGGAGGGCCGGAACCCGGCAGCCGCACAGGCGTCCAACTGTGCGTCGAGACAGGGCCCCGGCCACTCGCTCCCGACCCACGGCTCATCGGCCAGTTCCGCCAGTTCGAGCAGCCGCCGCCCCGCGAGCCGATGCCCCCTGGGCAGCACGACCCGGTACGGATCATCGAGCAGCCGCACCAGCCGTATGCCCTCGGGACCGGTACCGTCGGCCCGCACCACCAGGGCGAGATCGGCCCGCCCCTCCTTCACGTCGGGCAGCGGATCCTCCACGTCGATCAGCTTCAACTCCACCCGCACGCCGGGGTGTTCGCGCCGAAACCGCGCAACGGCGGGAGCGACCAGCGCGGCCCCGGCCGTGGCGAAGTACCGCACCGCGAGCCGCCCCGTCCGCCCCGCCCGCAGATCCGCGAGGGCGGTCTCCGCCTCGGCGACCTGCCGCCCGATGGCGTCCGCGTACTCGGTCAGCAGCAGCCCCGCCGCGGTGGGCCGCACCCCGCGCCCGACCCGCTCCAGCAGCTCGGTCCCCGCCTGCTTCTCCAGCGCCCCGATCTGCTGACTGACGGCCGACGGTGTGTACCCCAGATCCGCCGCGGCCGCTGTCACCGACCCGCTGCTGACCACAGCCCGCAGCACCTGCATACGCCGCACATCAAGCATGAAGCACACCTTAACAGTGCATGCAGAACACTTCACTTGTCCTCAACTCAAAACCCAAGGACCGTAGGAAGCATGCCAAGCCCCCAAGCCGCCTCTCCCCTCCGTTCGCCTCTCCGTTCCCCCCTCCCTTCCTCCCTCCGGTCCTCTCTCCGCATGGCCGCCCTGGCGCTCCTCTGGGGCTCTGGCTTCCTCTGGATCAAACTGGCCCTGGACCACGGCATGTCCCCCGCCCACCTGACCCTCACGCGCTGCGCCCTGGGCACGGCGGTCCTCCTGCTCCTGGCCCGCGGGGCGCGTCAGCGCCTCCCCCGCTCCCGCGCCCTCTGGCTCCATGTGACCGTCGCGGCGCTGTTCTGCAACGCGATCCCCTTCGCCCTCTTCGCGCTCGGCGAGCAGACGGTCGACTCGGGGATCGCGGGCGTCATGAACGCGACCACTCCCCTCTGGTCGCTCCTCCTGGGCGCGGTCCTCGGCACGGACCGCTCCCTCCACCCCCTGCGCCTGACCGGCCTGTTCCTCGGCTTCGCGGGCGTCCTGCTGATCTTCGCCCCCTGGCAGCACGAGGGCCTGGCCGGCTGGGGCGCCGGAGCCCTCCTGGCCGCCGCGGCGAGCTATGCGATCGCCTTCACCTACATGGCCCGCCACCTCACCCCCCGCGGCGCCCCCCTGGCCGTATCGGCGACCCAACTCCTCATGGCCACGGCCTGGACGACCCTGGCCCTCCCCACGGCGGCCCCCACCCACCCCGACACCACGGCCCTGCTGGCGGTCACCGTCCTCGGCGTCTTCTCCACCGGCCTGACCTTCTACCTCAACTACCGCATGATCGCCGAAGAGGGCCCCACCAGCGCGGCCACGGTCGGCTACCTGCTCCCCGTGGTCTCGGTGACGCTCGGCGCCCTGGTCCTGAACGAGACGCTCGGCCTCCGCACACTGGCGGGCATGGCGGTGGTCCTGGCCGGAGTGGCAGCCACCCGCACCCGCCCCCGCGCGGAAGGGGCAGTGCCGGTACGGCAAAGCCCGTCGCTCACGTCCGGGGCTGGAAGCGGCTCCCCGCAGGGCAACGCCTGATCCGGCGGCGACGGGCTGACGTACCGGCACGGCCCCGACCCGCCAACCGAGCCGCACACACCCAAGCCCCCCAGCCGCAGACGCCCGGCCCCCGGCCCAAGACCCCCGAGGCTCACGCCCCGTAGAACAGCACCTCCACCACGGCCCGAGCCCGCCGAGTGGTCCGCCGGTAGTCCTCGAGCATGTCGCCGACATGACCGGGCCCGTACCCCAAGTACCGCCCGACCGCGGCGAGTTCACGCCCGTCGGAGGGAAACGTGTCCCCGGCCCGCCCCCGTACCAGCATCACCGCGTTGCGCACCCGCGTCGCCAGCACCCACGCCTCGTCCAGGATGGCCGCGTCCTCCCCGGACAACAGCCCCGCCGCGCACGCCGCGCCCAGCGCCTCCCGTGTCCGAGTGGTCCGCAGTCCCGGCTCCGCCCAACCGTGCTGCAACTGGAACAGCTGCACGGTCCACTCCACGTCGGACAGCCCACCCCGCCCCAGCTTGGTGTGCAGCGTCGGATCGGCACCGCGGGGCATCCGCTCCGACTCCATCCGGGCCTTCAGCCGCCGGATCTCCCGTACGGCGTCGTCACCGAGCCCCTCCGGGGGATACCGCAACGGATCGACCAGCTCGATGAACCGCCGCCCCAGGTCCTCGTCCCCCGCGACGAACTCGGCCCGCAGGAGGGCCTGCGACTCCCACACGAGCGACCACCGCCGGTAGTAGGCCTCGTAGGAGTTCAGCGTCCGCACCAAAGGCCCGGACTTCCCCTCGGGCCGCAGATCGGCGTCGATCAGCAAGGGCGGATCCGCGCTGGACACCTGAAGCAACCGCCGCATCTCCGAAACAACCGCGTTGGCCGCCAGAGACGCCTCCTGCTCGTCGACACCTTCCCGGGCCTCATGCACGAACAGCACATCCGCGTCGGACCCGTAACCGAGCTCGTGCCCCCCGAACCGCCCCATCCCGATGACGGCGAACCGCGTGGGCAGCGTGTCCCCCCATCTGTCCCGCACCACGGCCCGCAGGGTCCCCGCCAGCGTCGCCGCCGTCAGGTCGGACACCGCACCGCCCACCTGATCCACCAGCGCGCCCTGATCGGCGACGGCGGGTGTCTCCTCGGTGCCGTACGAGGCGACGATGTCCGCGGCGGCCGTGCGGAACAGCTCCCGCCGCCGCACACCACGCGCGGCGGTCACCGCCTGCTCGCCCCCGTCGGCCCGCCTCACCGCGGCGAGGATCTCCTGCTCCAGATGGGCACGGCTGCGCGGTTCGAGGCCGCCGCCGTCCCCGTCACCGAGCAGCGCGACGGCCTCCGGCGCCCGCATCAACAGGTCGGGGGCGAGCCGCCCGGCCGACAGCACACGCGCCAGGTTCTCCGCCGCGGCCCCTTCGTCCCTCAACAGCCGCAGATACCACGGGGTCTTGCCCAGGGCGTCCGAGACCTTGCGGAAGTTCAGCAACCCGGCGTCAGGGTCGGCGGAATCCGCGAACCACCCCAGCAGCACGGGCAGCAAGGTCCGCTGAATCGCGGCCTTGCGTGAAACCCCCGAAGCCAGCGCCTCCAGATGCCGCAGGGCCGCGGCCGGATCGGCGTACCCGAGGGCGACGAGCCGCTCCCGCGCCGCGGTCGGACTCAGCCGGCTCTCGCCCGGTGCGAGTTGGGCCACGGCGTCCAGCAGCGGCCGGTAGAACAACTTCTCGTGCAGCCGCCGCACGACAGCCGCATGCCGCTTCCACTCACGGTTCAACTCGACGACGGGATCGGCCCGAAGGTCGAGCGAGCGCCCGATGCGCCGCAGATCGGCGTCGTCCTCGGGCACCAGATGAGTCCGCCGCAGCCGGTAGAGCTGTATCCGGTGCTCCATGGTTCGCAGAAACCGATAGGCGTCGTCGAGCTGCACGGCGTCGGCCCGCCCGACATAACCACCGGCCGCGAGCGCCCCCAACGCGTCCAGCGTGGTCCCGCTGCGCAGCGAAGTGTCGGCACGCCCGTGCACCAACTGGAGGAGCTGCACGGCGAATTCGACATCGCGCAGTCCCCCCGGTCCGAGCTTCAGCTCGCGCTCGATCTCGGCGACCGGGATGTTCTCCACGACCCGCCGGCGCATCTTCTGTACGTCGGCGACGAAGTTCTCCCGCTCTGCGGCATGCCACACCAGGGGCGCCAGCGTGGCCACGTACTCCTCGCCGAGCCCGAGGTCCCCGGCCACGGGCCGAGCCTTCAACAGGGCCTGGAACTCCCAGGTCTTGGCCCACCGCTGGTAGTAGGCGAGGTGACTGCTCAGGGTCCGTACAAGCGGCCCGTTCCGCCCCTCGGGCCGCAGGTTCGCGTCGACGGGCCAGATGCTGCCCTCGACGGTGGTCTCGGAACAGATCCGCATCATGTGGGAGGCGAGCCGGGTGGCGGCCTGCAGCGCCTTGCGCTCGTCGGCCCCATCCACCGCCTCCCCCACGAAGATGACATCGACGTCGGACACGTAGTTCAGCTCGTGCCCCCCGCACTTCCCCATCGCGATCACCGCGAGCCGGCACAGAGCGGCGTCGTCGGGCGCGGCACTCCTGGCGATGGCGAGCGCGGCGCGCAGGGTGGCCGTGGCGAGGTCGGCGAGTTCGGCGGCGGTCTGGGCGAGGTCGGTGGTGCCGCACACGTCACGTGCGGCTATGGACAGCAGACAGCGCCGGTAGACGACGCGCAGGGCGACGGGATCGGCCGCCTGCGCCAGCCCACGCTCGAACTCCCGCACCCCGGGGTGGAGGTCCTGCGGCTCGTACGTCACGAGCTCCTGCCAGTCGCTCGGGTGCCGGGCGAGGTGGTCGGCGAGGGCGGCGGAGGCACCGAGAACACCGAGCAGCCGGTCGCGCAGCGGCTTGGCCGCGATCAGGGTGTCGAGGAGTTCCCGCTCGGCGATGTGGCCGTCCTGCGCCTCGACGAGCCGGACGAGCCCGAGCAGCGCGAGATCGGGATCGGCGGTGGCGCCGAGCGCGTCGAGGAGCACCGGATCGGACCGTACGGGTTCGAGTTCCGCGCCGTCCAGGAGGCGCTCGGCGGCCGACGGATCGGTGAAGCCGTGTCGCAGCAGCCGCGTGAAGGTACTGCTCCTGCGCCCCGGCGCCATCATCCTCGGCCCTCCCGTCGGATCAGGTCGCACGACCGGTCCGATCAAGGTCGTACGAGCCTGAGCCTAACCCCGGTCCCCTCGGTGGCGCCCCGCGCCGGAATCGGCTTCCGTAGGAGGTGTCCTCGGAAGTGCCCCGTGCGAGCGACGGGGAAAGTAAGAAAAGTAAGAAGGCGAGCGGGGTTGCGGCGACCGGGCAGGCCGGAAGGTAAGCAGTTCATCAGGTCTTCATCCCGCGGGTTGGGTGGCTTGACCCAGGGGAATGTTGGCGTGTGCATGCTCTGTCCGCACCGCCACCGTCGCCTTCCCCCCACCGGAGGTCTGAAGTGTCCGGCAGAACCGTGTACCGACGCAGTCGTGCCGTCGTGGCGTCCGCCCTCGCCTTCACCGCAGCCGCGGTGGGCCTGTGGACCGGCCTCGGCGGCTCCACCACCGCGCACGCCGCGGCCGGGGTGCCGACCCCGGACCACGTGGTCGTCGTGGTCTTCGAGAACCACGCGTACAGCCAGGTGATCGGCTCCTCCAGCGCCCCGTACATCAATTCGCTCAAGACCGGCGGCGCCAACCTCACCTCGTCGTACGCCGAGACGCACCCGAGCCAGCCCAACTACTACGCCCTCTTCTCCGGCTCCACCCAGGGCGTCACCGACGACAGCTGTGTCACTCCTGGCTTCTCTTCCGCCGCGAACCTCGCCTCCGAGGTGATCGCGGCAGGCAGGACCTGGGCCAGCTACAACGAGACGCTGCCCAGCCAGGGCTCCACGACGTGCAGCAGCGGCGACTACGCGCAGAAGCACAACCCGTGGTTCGGCTTCAGCAACGTACCGACGTCGTCCGCGAAGACCTTCGCCCAGTTCCCGACGGACTACACGACGCTTCCGCAGGTCTCCTTCGTGGTCCCCAACCTGTGCAGCGACATGCACGACTGCTCGGTGTCGACCGGTGACACCTGGCTGAAGAACAAGCTGGGCGCGTACGCGACCTGGGCCAAGACCCACAACAGCCTGCTCGTCGTCACCTTCGACGAGGACAACCGGCTCAGCGGCAACAAGATCCCGACCGTGTTCTACGGCCAGCAGGTCACCGCGGGCTCCACCAGCTCGACCACCTACAACCACTACGACCTGCTGCGCACCCTGGAGGACTCGCAGGGCCTGTCGACACACGCGGGCAACGCCGCCTCCGGCAAGGACATCACCGGCATCTGGACGTCCTGAGATGTATGTGGCGGACAGCCGCGCCTCCACGAGTGCGGCGTCCGCGGAAGGCGCCGTCCGGCTTCGTGCCGGACGGCGCCGTGCCGCGGTCGCGCCCACGGTGCTGGCGCTCGGTGCGGTCAGTCTCATCACCGATGTCTCGTCGGAGATGGTCACGGCGGTACTGCCCCTGTACCTGGTGACGGGCCTCGGCCTGTCCCCGCTGGGCTTCGGCCTCCTGGACGGCATCTACAACGGCTTCTCGGCACTCGTCCGGCTGATCGGGGGCCACCTGGCCGACCGCGGCGGCGGCCGCCACAAGTGGGTGGCGGGCTTCGGCTACGCCCTCTCGGCGGCCTGCAAGCCACTGCTGCTCCTGGCCCACACGCTCACCCCGATCGGCCTGGTCCTGGCCGCCGACCGCACCGGCAAGGGCCTGCGCACGGCCCCGCGCGACGCGTTGATCTCGCTGTCGAGCACGCCGGAGACACGGGGGCGCGCGTTCGGCGTACACCGGGCGATGGACACGGCGGGCGCGCTGTTCGGTCCCCTCGTGGCCTTCCTGATCCTGCGGGCCACGGTCGACGGGTACGACGCGGTGTTCACGGTGAGCTTCTGCGTGGCGGTGGTGGGCGTACTGGTCCTGGTGCTGTTCGTGTCGAACGGTGCGCGTACGACAGCGACCAGGGCAGGAACAGGGACGGCACCGGCGGGAGCCCCCGGGGACACCGCACCTCGCCCCACGCTCCGCGCGGCCCTCGCCCTCCTCGCCCGCCCCGACCTGCGCCGCGTCACCCTCTGCGCGCTCCTCCTGGGCCTCGCGACGGTCAGCGACTCCTTCGTCTACCTGCTCCTCCAGCGCCGCCTGGGCGTACCGGACCGCTGGTTCGCGCTGCTGCCTCTCGGCACGGCGGCGGCGTTCCTGCTCCTGGCCGTCCCGCTCGGCCGCCTCGCGGACCGGGTCGGCCGCTGGCGGGTGTTCCTGGCCGGCCACGGCGCCCTGCTCCTCGCGTACGCCCTCCTGCTCACCTCCTGGCACGGAACGGCACTGCCGTACGCCGTCCTGCTCCTGCACGGCTGTTTCTACGCCGCCACCGACGGCGTACTGATGGCGGTGGCCTCGGAGAGCGTGCCGGAGGAACTGCGCTCGTCCGGTCTCGCCCTCGTCCAGACGGGCCAGGCCCTGGCCCGTTTCGTCTGCTCGCTCGGCTTCGGCGCGGCGTGGACGGCTTGGGGCGACCGTACGGCACTCACGGCGTCGACGGTGGCGCTGGCGCTCTGCGCCCTGTTCGCGCTCACGCTCCGCCGTCCCACCCCCTCCGCCCCTTCAGAAGGCCTCGCATGACCCTCCGTACCCGCATCCTGGTCCTGATCTCGGCGCTGTTCGTCCTGGCGGGCGTGGCCACGGCCTCCGTCCTGCACGCCTCGGCCCGCGCGGACCGCAAGAACCAGGCCCAGCCCGGCGGCCCGAGGATCGCCGCGGGCACGGTCGCGCTCACCACCGGGTCCGGAAGCCGCATGATCTTCCGGAACATGGCCTGGGGCCCGCACCGCGACGAACTGACGACGGTCCCGGCATCGAACCCCTCGGGACCCCGAACGGCGTCGAAGGTCAAATGCCTCCGCTTCTACGCGGCCGCGGGCACCGGCGTCTGCCTCCAGTCGGTGCACGGCCCGGTCCAGGACACCTACCGGGCCGTCGTCCTCGACGCGCGCCTGCGCGAGACGGCCCGCTACGACGTCCCCGGCATCCCGTCCCGCGCCCGCGTCTCCCCCAGCGGCCGGTACGCCGCGTGGACGGCCTTCGTCGGCGGCGACTCGTACGCGGGTACGAACTTCTCCACACGCGCGGCGATCGTGGACACGAGAACGGGGAAACTGACCCCCTCCTTGGAGGCGTTCCGCGTCGTCAAGGACGGCAGGACGTACCACGCGGCGGACGTCAACTTCTGGGGCGTCACGTTCGCGGCCGACGACCGCACGTTCTACGCGACGCTGGCGACGAAGGGCAGGACGTACCTCGTCCGAGGAGACCTCCGGACCCGCACCCTCACGACCCTCCACACCAACGTCGAATGCCCGTCCCTCTCCCCCGACGGCACGCGCGTCGCCTACAAGAAGCGCGTGCCGGGCCTGTCGAAGGACGCCCCCTGGCACCTGTACGTCCTCGACCTGCGCACGATGCGCGAAACCCCGCTGGCCGAGCCCCGCAGCGTCGACGACCAGGTGGTCTGGCGCGATGACCGCACGATCGTCTACGCCCTCCCCGGCGACTACGGAGCCGACCTCTACACCGTCCCGTCCGACGGCACGGGAAAGCCGCGGCGCATCAGCACCGCGGCGGTGTCTCCCGCGTACGTGAACTAGTGCCGCAACAGGCAACGTTCGCCCCGTCGCGACGCCCGGCACGCACTCTCGCCGCACCGGCCGAAAGCCCAAGTACGTCCAGTACGAGGAC
>NZ_JBEYFS010000323.1:0-9454 GCF_040634475.1 Streptomyces sp. NPDC007095 | reverse complement strand
CCACGGTCAGGCTGCGCCGGGCGAAGCCGGGAATGCCGCGTCCTGGCATGGCGAATTCGACGACGATGGGGTCCCCGGCGTTTTCGGGAGCAGGGCACCCCGGCGTCGAGGCAGGAGCCCCGACGTTTTCCGAGGCAGGCCTTCGAACCCCGCTACTGTGCTTGTCATGGCGAACGCAGAGATCGGTGTCATCGGCGGCTCGGGCTTCTACTCCTTCCTCGACGATGTGACCGAGATACAAGTCGAGACCCCCTACGGGCCGCCGAGCGACTCCCTGTTCCTCGGCGAGATCTCCGGGCGACGGGTCGCCTTCCTTCCCCGCCACGGCCGCGGCCACCATCTGCCGCCGCACCGCATCAACTACCGGGCCAACCTCTGGGCACTGCGCTCCGTAGGCGCCCGTCAGATCCTCGGACCGTGCGCGGTGGGCGGACTGCGCCCCCAGTACGGGCCGGGAACGCTGCTCGTGCCTGACCAGCTGGTCGACCGTACGAAGACGCGGCCCCAGACGTTCTTCGACGGGCTGCCGCTGCCGGACGGCACCGTGCCGAACGTCGTGCACGTGTCGCTGGCCGACCCCTACTGCCCCGTCGGCCGCAAGGCCGCCCTCGAAGCGGCGCGCGGGCGTGACTGGGAGCCGGTGGACGGCGGCACGCTCGTGGTGATCGAGGGACCGCGGTTCTCCACCCGCGCCGAGTCGCTGTGGCACCAGGCGCAGGGCTGGTCCGTGGTGGGCATGACCGGCCACCCCGAGGCCGCGCTCGCCCGTGAACTCGAGCTCTGCTACACCTCGTTGACTCTGGTCACCGACCTCGACGCGGGTGCGGAGGCCGGCGAGGGCGTCTCGCACGACGACGTGCTGAAGGTGTTCGCGTCGAACGTGGACCGGCTGCGGGACGTGCTGTACGACGCGGTGGCGGCACTGCCGGAGAACGGGACGCGGGACTGTCTGTGCACGAAGGCGCTGGGTGGCATGGATCCGGGTTTCGAGCTGCCGTGACGATGGCCTCGACGGACGCTCGGTGGCCGCCGAGGGGCGCCGAGAGGCACTGACCGGCGCTGACGGGCGTTTCCACGCCGTGGAACTTCCCGTTCGGGTGAGGGAGTTGTCCACAACTCGTCGGTAGTCCACCGGCGCCGACGGGCTCCGCCGCGAGGCCTCATCGTGGGATCGCAAGCCGATCTCTCGTCGCTGGTGGTGGTCCCATGGCACAGCACGCTCCTCTTGTACGCCCGCAGGACACGGCTCTCGTACGGGCGCCGGGCACGGATCCTGTACGTCCACCCGGTGTGGACGCGCCTCCGATCCGCGAGGTGCCGCAGTTCGCCCCCGTGCACGTGCGCGGCGGGCGGTACCGGCTGCGGCGCCTCACCCGTCACAAGCGGCGGGCCGTGGCCGCGGGGCTCGCCGTCACGGCGGCGGCCCTCGTGGCGGCGGGCCCCGGTGAGGCCGGGCGGGCGCGGGGCCATCCGACGGCGGCTCCTCCGTCCAGGTCCGCTTCCTCCTCCATGTCCTCTTCTCCCTCTTCCTCTTCCGAGTCCGAGTCCGTGCGGGGGCGGGGCGCGGTGGAGATGGTGGCGGCGCCGGTGCGGATCGCCGACGCGGCCACGGTGCGGCTGCTCAGGCCGGGCGACCGGGTCGACGTGATCGCGGCGGACGGTGGCAGCGAGGCCCGCGTGGTCGCGGCCGGGGCGCGGGTGGCCGAGGTCCCGGACTTCGCCGCCACCGAGACCGGGGCGCTGGTGGTCCTCTCCGTGCCCCGGGCCACGGCGGCGCGGCTGGCGGGCGCGGGCACGACGGCACGACTGGCGGTGACACTGTGTTGAGCGTCGTGCGCAATGCCGTACTGACGGCCTCCCTGGATATCGAATCGGTGTCAACTCTCTCGATCGTGCTACCGAATTGGACAGGTCCGACGGGCCCTGCCGTAGGTTGCGGAGCTGTTTGTTCCACAACTTGTGCAGAGGGGCCTCTTGGTGAGCGAGAAGAAGCAACCCGGTGTCTGGGAGGGCTTCAAGGCCTTTCTAATGCGGGGCAACGTCATCGACCTGGCGGTCGCGGTGGTCATAGGCGCGGCCTTCACCAACATCGTCAACTCGGTGGTGAAGGGCATCATCAACCCGCTGGTGGGTGCGATCGGCACGCAGAACCTCGACAGCTACAGCTCCTGCCTCAAACCTCGCTGCACCGGCACCGGGGACACGGCCACGGGCATCCGGATCATGTGGGGCTCCGTACTGGGCGCCACGCTCAGCTTCGTGATCACCGCGGCCGTCGTCTACTTCCTGATGGTGCTGCCGATGTCGAAGTTCCTGGCCCGGCAGGCGGCCCGGCAGAAGGCGAAGGAGGGCACCCAGGAGGTCATCGAGGTGTCCGAGCTGGAGGTGCTCAAGGAAATCCGCGACGCCCTGGTGGCCCAGCGCGGTTCGGGCAACAGCCACAACTGACGACGAAGGCCGGGTCCCCGCTCGGAACGCTCACGGACCGACTCCTGAAAACCGGGGCCGGGCTCCGCAAGCTCGGAGGCCGACTGCGGACCACAGCCGGGCTCCCGAAACACCGGGCCCAGCTGTGGACCGTCGGGGTCGGCGTCAGGCAACGCCGCGGCACGGCGGCTCAGATGTGGTGCGGCGGCTTCTCGTCGAGGAACCTCTTCAGGTCCGCCGCGCTGTCACCGTCACCGCCGGACTGCTCGCCCCATCCCCGGTCCGTGTCGTCCGAGGACTGCTGGCTCAGCGGGTCGTCGAAGATCAGCGTGGGCTTCGGAGCGCGCGGTGCGGACGCGTCACGCGGTTCGGGGGCGGCGGCGGTACTCATGCGTCCCAGAGTACGCCGACGGGCCCCCGGCCCACCCCGGTACGGCCGCGTCCTCCGGCCGCCAACCCGAGCGCCCTGGACTCTTTTCTGCTGTGCTTGGCCCCATGACGTCCAGCGCCGCTTCCGAACCCACCCCGACGCCCAGGACGGCCCGGCTCGGGCCCCTGCGCAAAATGACCGCCCGGAGGAGGGACGAGGCGCACCGCGTCGCGTCGCCGCTGGAGCTCTTCTTCGACCTGTGCTTCGTCGTGGCCATCGCCCAGGCGGGCAGCCAGCTGGTGCACGCCGTGGCAGCGGGACACGCGGGCGAGGGCATCCTCAACTACGCGATGATCTTCTTCGCGATCTGGTGGGCGTGGATGAACTTCACCTGGTTCTCCTCGGCGTACGACAACGACGACGCGCTCTACCGGGTCGTGACGCTGGTGCAGATCGCCGGTGTCCTGGTCCTCGCCGCCGGGGTGTCTCAGGCGTTCGAGCACCATGTGTACACGTCTGTCTGGCTCGGCTACGTGATCATGCGGTTCGCGTTGATCGCCCAGTGGCTGCGGGCGGCCCGCGGCGCGGAGGGCCCCGAGAAGACCATGGCGTTGCGGTACGCGGGCGGTGTGTTCCTTTGCCAGATCGGCTGGCTGGGGCTGCTGGTCCTGCCGGAGCCCGGGCGTCCCTGGGTGTTCCTGGTGATGGCGATCGCCGAGATGTGCGTCCCTGTGTACGCGGAGAAGGACTTCGTCACCTCCTGGCATCCTCACCACGTCTCCGAGCGGTTCGGCCTGTTCACGATCATCGTGCTGGGCGAGACGATCGCCGCGTCGACGGTCGCCGTGAAGTCGGCGGTGGACGAGCACGACGCGCTGGGCGAGCTGTTGCCGATCGCCTCCGGCGGACTGCTGATCGTCTTCGCCGCCTGGTGGATCTACTTCGTGGTGCCCATCCACGGGCATCTGCGGTCCAACAGACAGTCGTTCCTGTGGGGCTACGGCCACTACCTGATCTTCTCGTCGGCGGCCGCGATCGGCGCGGGTCTGGAGGTCGCGGTCGAGGAGGCGGTCGGTAAGACACAGGTCTCGACGCTCGCCGCGTCCGCCGCGGTGACATTGCCGACGGCGCTGTACTTCCTCACGGTGTGGCTGTTGCACGCGCGCTATTTCAAGGTGGGCATCGCACAGCAACTCGTCCTGCCGACGACCGCGTTGCTGGTGATCCTGTGCACCTTCCTGCACAGCTGGGCGGTGCTCGCGGCGGGCGTCGTGACGGCGCTGTCGGTGGCGGTCGGGGTGGCCCTGACGGCACGGATGGTCACAAAGGAGGGGGCGGGGACCGCGGGGCGGGAAACACTGGAGGCATGACAGTTGACGCTCTGACGGATGTCGCGGGGCTGCGCGTGGGACACGCCACGCGTACCGGCGACGGTTGGCTCACCGGCACCACGGTCGTGCTCGCCCCTGCGGGCGGCGCCGTCGCGGCCGTGGACGTACGCGGCGGCGGGCCCGGCACCAAGGAAACCGACGCGCTCGACCCCCGCAACCTGGTGCAGAAGGTGGAGGCGGTCGTACTGACCGGCGGCAGCGCGTACGGCCTGGACTCCGCGTCCGGGGTGATGACCTGGCTGGAGGAGCGGGGCCGCGGGGTGCGGGTGGGCCCCGATCCGGCACACGTCGTGCCGGTCGTGCCCGCCGCCTGTGTCTTCGACCTGGGCCGCGGCGGCGACTTCCGTGCGAGGCCGGACGCGGCCACGGGCCGGGCCGCGGTCGAGGCTGCCGACGCGAGCGGGCCGGGCGCGCCGGTGCCGGAGGGATGCGTGGGCGCCGGGACGGGGGCGACGGTCGGGCGGATCAAGGGCGGGGTCGGGACGGCGAGCGCCGTACTCGACTCGGGGATCACGGTGGCCGCACTGGTGGTGGCCAACGCGGCGGGTTCGGCAGTGGATCCGGAGACAGGGGTGTTGTACGGGGAGTTGTTGCGAGACGGTCGTACGGCGTATCCGTCCGCCGAGGTCCACGAGGCGGCGCGGCAACGGCTCGCCGAAGCCGCCGCGAAGAACGCGCCTCCCCCGCTGAACACCACGCTCGCCGTCGTCGCCACCGACGCCGACCTCACGCGCGCCCAGGCCCACAAGCTCGCCGGCACGGCACACGACGGCATCGCGCGCGCCGTCCGCCCGGTCCACCTCCTGAACGACGGCGACACGGTCTTCGCCCTGGCCACGGGCGCCCGCCCCCTCAATCCCGACAACCCCCTGGCCCTCAACGAGATCCTCGCGGCGGGCGCGGATCTGGTCACGCGGGCGATCGTCCGCGCGGTACGAGCGGCCGACCCGGTGGACGGACCGGGCGGGGTGTGGCCGTCGTACGAGGAGCTGTACGGGAGCGCCTAGGACTGGTCCTGGCCCGTGCTTCCGGGTGACCTGGTGCTTCCGCTGACGCCAAGTGGGGTCAGCGGCAGGGAAGTTCGCTGTGGGCCCGATGGGGATTGTCCCGGTTCTGTCACGTGATCGTGTTGGGCCGGGGACGGTGGGAACCCTTCGCGGCACCGCTCGCTCTTTCTCCACGCACTGGAGCGGATCACGCACATCACGAGAAACTGGAGCAGCCCGTGGCAACGCCGAACATGACAGCGCGACGCGCACTGGGGGCCTGTGCCGCCCTGATGGTCGGCGCCCTCACCCTGACCGGCTGCGGCGGCAACGCCAACGCCGACGCCAAGGACGGCAAGGACGGCGGCACCTCGGCCAAGACGTCCACGGCGAAGATCGTCATCTCGGCCAAGGACGGTGCGACGGACGCGTCCATCAACGCGACCGGTGTGAAGGTCAGCGACGGCAAGCTGACCGACGTGAAGATGACGGTGTCGGGGTCCGGGACGGCGGTGCCGGGGGCGATCACCGCGGACGGGACCGGCTGGAAGCCGACGGCGCAGTTGGAGCGCGGGACGAAGTACCAGATCTCGGCGACCGCGAAGGACGCGAGCGGACGCACGGCCGCCGCCAACTCCATCTTCACGACGGTCTCCTCGAGCAACAGCTTCATCGGCACGTACACGCCCGACAACGGCACCACGGTCGGCGTCGGAATGCCGGTGTCGTTCAACTTCAACAAGGTGATCAGCAACCAGAAGGCCGTGCAGTCGCACATCACGGTCACCTCCAGCAGCGGGCAGCAGGTGGTCGGGCACTGGTTCGGCTCGCAGCGGCTCGACTTCCGGCCCGAGGCGTACTGGAAGGCCGGTTCCAAGGTCACGATGAAGATCGACCTGGACGGCGTCGAGGGCGCGAACGGCGTCTTCGGGGTGCAGAAGAAGACGGTCACCTTCACCATCGGCCGCTCCCAGGTCTCCACGGTCGACGTCAACACGCAGACCATGACGGTCGTGCGTGACGGCGCGACGCTCAAGACGGTGCCGATCTCGGCGGGCAGCCCGGAGCACACCACGTACAACGGCCAGATGGTGATCTCCGAGAAGTTCGTCCAGACGCGGATGAACGGCTCGACGGTGGGCTACGGCGGCGAGTACGACATCCCGGACGTGCCGCACGCGATGCGACTGACGTCTTCGGGGACGTTCATACACGGCAACTACTGGTACAACCGCGGGAACCCGCCCTTCGGACGGCAGGGCACCAGCCACGGATGTGTCGGTCTCGCCGATGTACAGGGCGCGCAGGGCGACACCAGCGCGAAGTGGTTCTACGACAACTCTCTCGTCGGGGACGTCGTAGTGGTGAAGAACTCGCCCGACAAGACCGTCTCGCCGGACAATGGACTGAACGGCTGGAACATGTCCTGGAGTGCGTGGACCGCGGGAAGTACGGTCTGACCTGGGGCCGTTGACGTCACGGCGGGCCGCGCGGGAACTTGCCGCGCGGCCCGCTCGTTTTCTGTCCGTACGTTTTCTCGGTTCGCAGGATTGATGTCCGACCGAGGGGCTACGGTATGCACCCACAAGGTGACATGCAGCAACGCCGGGAGAAGCCTTGAGCGTTCCGTACGAGACAGCAGCGTACGAACCACCGGAGTCGCCCGAGTCTCCGGAGGAGCACCTCGAGCGGCTCCTCGGCCGTGCCCTGAACTCCTTCGAGCTGCCCGACGAGACGATAAGGCGGCTCGACTGCGCGCTGGCGCACGACAGTTCGCTGCACTCCGCGCACCACAGCGCGGGGCTGCACCGCGAGACGTACCGGCACACCTGGCTGCTCGCCGACGGCTCGGCAGTCACCTTATGGGAGCTCGTGCACAACACGGCGCTCGGGAGTGAGCCGCAGCACGAGGTGTATGTCGACGAGGAGGAACTGCGCGCCGCCACGGCCCGGCTGCCGCTGCCGCCGGACGCGCCGGACTTCGAACTGCCCGTGATGGTCCATCTGCCGCCGGTCCCCGAGCCGCGGCACGTCTACCTGACGGACGACTCGGCGGATCACGCGCGGCGGTTGCTGCGGCGGGCGGAGAACGCGGACCGGCCGGGGGCCGACATCACGACGCTGCTGCTGCGCACCGCGTTCGCGCACCAGATCACCCAGGCCTTCGGGCGCCCCTGCCGGGCGGGCCAGGTCGGGCTGTGCTTCTCGCTCTACGAGCACGCGTTCCTGCTCCGCGACGGCCAGGAGATCTCCCTGTGGGAGGTCGAACACACGGCGACGCCGGACGGCCGGCACATGTGCGAGGTCTATCCGACGGAGCACGCGGCGCGGGCCGCCATGGAACGCCGGGCGGCACGGCTCGCCTAGGACCTGTTCGTCAGGGGCGGCTGTCGCTGAACTGACGTACCAGGCCTGCGAACGCGGCGTGTTCCTCGGGGGTGAGCTCCACGGACTCCGCGGCGGGGCCGGACCGGAGCTGATGCGGCATGGCGCGGAGCAACTGTCCGTGGTGACGCACGGCGACCTCGGTGCGGGCGCGGCGCAGCAGGCGGGACAGGCCGACGACCCAGATGACGGTCGCGAGGGCGAGGACGGCCACGCCCATCAGCTGGAGGATCGACACATGCTCAGGCATGCCCTCCAGTAGACACCACGGTCCGGGACTTTGGCCCCGGACCGTGACGTATCTCGCAGATGCCCTAAAAGGGCGAGTAGTTGGCCGTTCAGGCCGCGACCGGCTCCTTGGAGTCGACCGTCGTCGCTATCGCGGCGTCGGCGACCCCCCTACCGGTCCCCTCGGGGGCCTGCTTGCGCATGCCCTTCAGGACGACCACCAGGGCGGTGGTGACACAGACACCGGCCGCGATGGCGATCAGGTAAAGGAACGGGTTGCCGATCAGCGGGACCACGAAGATGCCGCCGTGCGGGGCGCGCAGCGTGGCGCCGAAGGCCATCGACAGGGAGCCGGTGACCGCGCCGCCCACCATGGCGGAGGGAATCACGCGCAGCGGGTCGGCCGCCGCGAACGGGATCGCGCCCTCCGAGATGAAGGAGGCGCCCAGTACCCAGGCCGCCTTGCCGTTCTCCCGCTCGGTCTGGGTGAAGAGCTTGCCGCGCACGGTCGTGGCGAGCGCCATGGCCAGCGGCGGAACCATGCCCGCCGCCATCACGGCCGCCATGATCTTCATCGCCGAGTCACTGGGGCTCGCGACCGCGATACCGGCGGTGGCAAAGGTGTACGCGACCTTGTTGACCGGGCCGCCGAGGTCGAAGCACATCATCAGGCCGAGCAGCGCGCCGAGCAGGACGGCGTTGGTGCCGGTGAGGCCGTTGAGCCAGTCGGTCATGCCCTTCTGCGCGGAGGCGATGGGCTTGCCGATGACCACGAACATCAGGAACCCGACGATCGCCGCGGAGATCAGCGGGATCACCACCACCGGCATGATGCCGCGCAACGACGCCGGGATCTTCACCTTCTGGATCCCGATCACCACACCACCGGCGATGAGACCGGCGGCCAGACCGCCGAGGAAGCCCGCGTTGATGGTGAGGGAGATCGCGCCGCCGACGAAGCCGGGCACGAGACCTGGTCGGTCCGCCATGCCGTAGGCGATGTAGCCGGCCAGGACCGGGACGAGGAAGCCGAAGGAGACGACGCCGATCTGGAAGAACAGCGCGCCCCAGCTGTCCGCCTGGGTCCACAGGAAGTGGTCCATGACCGACGGCGCCTTGTTGATCTTGTAGCCGCCGATCGCGAAGCCGAGGGCGATCAGCAGACCGCCTGCGGCGACGAACGGGACCATGTAACTGACGCCGGACATCAGCCACTTGCGGAGCTTGGTGCCGTAGCCCTCGCCGGACTCACCGGCGCGCTCCACCGGCGTACCGGGCGCGGAGCCCGCGCTGACCTCGCCGCGCGCGGCCTTGCCACGCACCTCGGTGATCAGCTCGGCGGGCTTGTTGATGCCCGCCTTCACGCCGACGTCGACGGTCGGCTTGCCGGCGAACCGGTCCTTGTCCCGTACGGGCACGTCGTGCGCGAAGATCACACCGTCCGCGGCCGCGATGACCGCCGGGTCGAGCCGGGTGAAGCCGGCCGAGCCCTGCGTCTCGACGACGACCTCGACGCCCGCCTCGCGGCCCGCGTTCTCCAGCGACTCGGCCGCCATGTAGGTGTGCGCGATGCCGGTGGGGCAGGAGGTGACGGCGACGATCCGGAACGGACGCTCGCTCGTGGTGGTACCCGTGGCGGTGTCGGCGGAGGCCGCCGCCGACACCGC
>NZ_JBEYFS010000322.1:0-9482 GCF_040634475.1 Streptomyces sp. NPDC007095 | reverse complement strand
CAACCGCAACGCCAGCACGATCCTCGTGCTCACGTCGCTGAAGCCCGTCAAGAGCTGACGCCGCCCGCGGACCGGCGGCCGCCTCCTCCCCGGACCGGCGGCATCGGGCGACAACGGGGTACGGGACTCGCCGCCCGAACGCGGGGTCCCGGCAGTGGACGAACCCGGTGGCCGGGAGGCGGCGCCCGCGCGGGGCGACGTCATGGCGTCGGACGCCGGGGACGGGCGGCTCGGCCGGGGTGCGCGCGCGGCGGGGGCATCAGCCGTGGTGGTCCGCCCCGCCGGGCGGCGCGGGACGCCTCCCGTGGACAGGTCCCCGGAGTCGGGGAGCGTCCAGGGCTCGCCGACGACGGACGGGTCGGTCCGGCGGGGACTCGGGGCGGTGGCCGCGGGCTGTTCCTGCGGGCTCGGCAGCGACCAGGGCTCGCCGCCCACGGGCGGCTCGGCCGGGCGTGGCCGCCAAGTGGCGCCCGAGGGCAGGTACTTCGGGCGGGGCGGCACCACGTCCTCGCCCACCGGGGACTGGCCCACGGGGGGCTCCTCGGGCCGCGGCGGGGTCGCCGGACGCGGCGGCTGCGTCACGCCCCCCGCGGGCGGCGCTTCGGGCCTCTGCGGGGGCACCGGATTCCCACGCCCGGGAGACATCTCCGGCCTCGGTGTGGTCGCCGGACGGGACGGCACACCACCCTCGCTCCTCGGAGACTGTTCGGGCCGAGGCGGGGTCGCCGACCAGGAGGGCACGCGCTCCCCGCTCGCAGGAGACTGTTCCGGCCGCGGCGGGGTCGCCCGGCTGGACCGCACACGCTCCCCGCTCGTCGGGGCCTGTTCAGGCCGTGGTGGAGTCGCCCGGCTGGACGGCACACGCTCCCCGCTCGTCGGGGCCTGTTCAGGCTGTGGTGGAGTCGACGGGCGGGACGGTGCGGCAGCCTCCCCGGCGCGCTGCGCCGGTCGCGGCGACGGGCGGGAGGGTGAGGAGCCGTTACGGCCCTCCGCGGGAGACGGTGGGGTGTCCTGCGCGGGAGACGCTGCTCCCTCGGGCGACTCTCCCGGTGGCTGTGCCGGGCGGGGTGGGGTGGCCGGGCGTGGCGGGATGGAGGCGCGGCGCGCTTCCGTGCTCATGCACCCCCCGTTTCCTCGTACCCGGGCTACCGACCCGGCCCGGAATCCGCCGGGCCGCTCACGTGTACGGAAGAAACCACCTCGGCGACTCACCCGTCACGAGCACCCATACCCGTGGCGACGGACCGTCATCCCGGGCACGACCCGCCCGGACAAGGTCGTTCCTCCCTGCGTGCGCGTCACTCTACGGGTTGACATGGGCAGGGAGGGAACCAGTCCGCGTGCCCGGGGCATCTGCCCGGAACATCCCCCTACCCTGCGGTAATCGAGTCTGGCAGGCTTCGGTCATGACTGCCCGCGCCGCAGACCGGGCCCGCTACGACCGGGCCACCGCTCATCTCGACGCACCCCTCGCGATCGTGGATCTGGAGGCCTTCGACGCGAACGCGGACGATCTCGTCCGCAGGGCCGGCGGCAAGCCGATCCGGGTCGCCAGCAAGTCGGTGCGCTGCCGCGCCCTGCTCGAGCGCGTCCTGGAGCGGGACGGTTTCGCGGGGATCATGTCCTTCACCCTGGCCGAGTCGATCTGGCTGGCCCGTTCCGGCTTCGACGACATCCTGCTCGCCTACCCCTCGGCGGACACCCAGGGCTTCGCCGAGCTGACCTCCGACCCCAAGCTCGCCGCCGCCGTCACCGTCATGGCCGACGACCCCGCCCAGCTCCGCCTGATCGACGAGGCCCGCCGGGGCGGCACCGAAGTGGTGCGCGTCTGCCTGGAGTTGGACACCTCCCTCAAGCTGCTCGGCGGCCGGGTGCGGGTCGGAGCGCTGCGCTCGCCGCTGCACTCGCCCGCCCAGGTCGCCGACCTGGCCCGCGCCGTGGTCCGCCGGCCCGGGTTCAAGCTGGTGGGGATCATGGCGTACGAGGGTCATGTCGCCGGCGTCGGTGACGCCGTCGCGGGGCGGCCCTTCCGGTCGCGTGCGATCAGGCTCATGCAGGCCACCGCCCGCAAGGAGCTCGCGCAGCGGCGCGCCGAGGTGGTCCGTGCCGTGCGGGCCGTGGAACCGGACCTCGAATACGTCAACGGCGGCGGGACGGGCAGTGTGCAGCACACGGCCGCCGAGGACGCGGTCACCGAGATCGCGGCGGGCTCCGGGCTGTACGTTCCTCGGCTGTTCGACAACTACACGTCGTTCAGCGGACGTCCGGCAGCACTCTTCGCGCACCCGGTGGTACGCAGGCCGGGCGTCGGGGTCGTCACCGTGCTCGGCGGCGGCTACCCGGCCTCGGGCGCCCCGGGCCCCGACCGGCTGCCGGTCCCCCATCTGCCGGAGGGCCTGCGGTACGACGCCCAGGAGGGCCCCGGCGAGGTGCAGACGCCGCTGCTCGGCGCCCCGGCGGACGACCTGCTCATCGGCGACAAGGTGTGGTTCCGGCACGCGAAGGCCGGGGAGCTGTGCGAGCGGTTCGACGCGCTGCACCTGATCGAGGGCGACACGGTGACGTCGACCGTCCCGACGTACCGGGGAGAGGGCCACACCTTCCTGTAACCGGACTCACCGCGTGCCCATCACCGCGTGCCCGCCGGCCGGATCCTCTGGGTGATCCGGTCCATGTCGGTGAGCGGCGGCCCGTCCGCGCCCGCGTCGAACACGAAGCGGACGATGACGAGGGCCCGCGAGCCCACGCCGGAGGGGAACGCCAGCGATTCGACGTAGCCCCCGGGTCCCACCCCCGTCCTCACCTGCCAGCGCACGAGGTATCCGACACTGCCCGCGACGGCGACCGGGCTCGCCCGCAGCTGCCGGTGGGAGGTGACGCCGTGGAAGGGCCGGTTGTCGAGGAGGTCGCGGTCGTACGCGGTGTTCGCGGCGTCCGCGATGTCGTGCTCGGCGAGGGCCTTCGGGGACCTCTCGTCGTTCGCGGTGACGGTGCGCGAGATGACCCGCCCGTGCCGGCACAGACCGGGGTCGCCCGGGCAGTCGTAGGTGCCGGGGGTGGTCATCATGACGTCGTCCTCGGCGACGTCCTGGGCGCGGACCCAGCCGTCGAGCAGCGGCAGGGCGATGCCGTTGAGCTCGTCCACGACGACGGACGGGTCGGCGGAGGACGGGTCGGCCGGGGAGCCGGTGGTCTGTGCGGGTGCGGCGGCCGGGGTGGTCCGTGTCGCCGCGGCGCCCCCGCCGCCCTCCCGGCCGAGCACGAAGGCGCCCGTGACGATCGAGGTGACCAGGACGACTCCGGCGGCGACGAGCGCCACGGCCTTGGCGCGGCCGGAGCCGCCGGCGACGGGTCGCGGCGGTGCCAGGGGCACCTGGGGTGCCTCGGGTCCGCGCCGGTGATCCGTCCAGGCGGCGCCGTCCCACCAGCGCTCGACGAGCGGGTACGAGGGGTCGCGGTACCAGCCGGGCGGAGGCGTCATGCTCATTCCGGCACTCTAGGGCGCGCCCCGAACGTCAGTACACGGGTGCTCAGTAGACGGTGTCCTTCTGGTCGGGTACGACCGAACCGTCGTCCCTGAGGACGGGTTCCCTGCCGCCGCCGGTCGCGTTGAGGGCGCTGGTAGCGCACGGGTACGGCTCCGGCCCGTGCGGCAGCGGCCCGATGAACATCGGGTTGATCACCCAGCGGCCGTCGGCGTCGTCGTACGCGCGGCACATGAGTTCGCTCTTGTTGCGGTTGAGGACCAGGTGGGCTCCGGTGGCGTCCCCGACGAAGGTCACATCGGTGTCGGCGTCACCGGCCGCGAGCGCGGTGCGGTGGCGTGGGTCCTGCCGCTGCCAGGCCGCGGCGCCGTGGACGCCGTAGATCTCCTGGTTGATCCAGCAGCGCTTGCCGTCGATGTACGGGATGGCCTCGCCCCGGGTCGCCGGTACACCGCCGCAGCCCTCGTTCCAGGTGGTGATCCGGCCGCGCCGGTCGAGCACCGACCGGATGGCGATCGTGTGCCGGGCGCCACCGCGAAGCGCAAAGAAGGGCGAGGCGAGTCGTGCGCGGACTGTCGCCCGGTCCGCGCCCGGCCCGCGGCAGTCCGCGAACCAGGTCGCGCTGCCGGTCGTATCGACGCCCTCGCCGAAGCTGCCTTCGGCGATTCGGGTCCGCACCGCAAAAGCGGCGCCACCACGGGTTCCTGCTTCGCAGGCTCCTGCCGCACCCGAGGGATGTGGTCTTACACGAGCCTCCACAGGCGTCACTTCCCGTCCGCCCGACGGTAGGTCCGCAATTGGATTGTCGGACGAGAGGAAGTTAGCAGCCGAGCCCAGCCTCAGGCCCCGTCCAGAGCTTGTCACCACGTAAACCCACCCGTAGGAGTCAAGCCTCGGGCTCGAGTTCGACATCGGCTCGCGTGGCACCCACGGTCAGCGCACCGATCTCGTCGTTGCCCCGGGGCGGACCGCCTTGGCGTCGGTGACGTCGTTCTTGGTGACGGTGTTGTCCCAGTCGAAGGCGGCGGCCGGGCGGCCCGCCGGGGGGATCCGCCCGGCGCAGGTGCCCCGCTCGTCGATCACCTGTTGCAGGTGGGCGCGGTTGTCGCCGTACCAGGGCGCGGAAGCCGAGGGCAGTCGGGACGGTGGCCGAGGACAGTCGGGACGGTGGCCGAGGGCAGTCGGGACGGTGGCCGAGGACAGTCGGGACGGTGGCCGAGGGCAGTCGGGACGGTGGCCGAGGGAGGGGGGTGGCGGGGGGGGGCGGGGGGGGGGGGGGGGGGGGGGGGGGGGGGGCGCCCGCGCCGGGGGCCCCCCCGCGACCGGGGTCCACGCGAAAGTGCCACGAACGGATCGATATCGCATGGGATGTGCATATACCGGGGTGATCTACAGAGGCGTGACGTACGCGCCCGAGATCCCCCCGTCCACCAGGAAGTCGGAGGCGTTCACGAAGGAGGAGTCGTCGCTGGCGAGGAAGGCGACCGCCGCGGCGATCTCCTCGGCCTCGGCGAACCGGCCGACGGGGATGTGGACGAGCCGGCGTGCGGCCCGCTCGGGGTCCTTGGCGAACAGTTCCTGGAGCAGCGGGGTGTTGACCGGTCCCGGGCACAGGGCGTTGACGCGGATGCCCTCGCGGGCGAACTGGACGCCCAGTTCACGGGACATGGCCAGCACGCCGCCCTTGGAGGCCGTGTACGAGATCTGCGAGGTGGCCGCACCCATCCGGGCCACGAAGGACGCCGTGTTGATGATGGAGCCCTTGCCCTGGCGCCGCATGTAGGGGATCGCGGCCTTGCAGCACAGGTAGACGGAGGTGAGGTTCACCTCCTGGACGCGCTTCCAGGCCTCCAGGCCGGTTTCCAGGATGGAGTCGTCGTCGGGTGGCGAGATGCCCGCGTTGTTGAAGGCGATGTCGACGGAGCCGTAGGTGTCGAACGCCGTCTTGAAGAGCGCCTCGACCTGCTCGGGGTCGGTGACGTCGACCTTGACGAAGATCCCGCCGACCTCGTCGGCTGCGGCCTTGCCGCGGGCGTCGTCGACGTCGCCGCAGACGACGTGGGCACCCTCGGAGGCGAGCCGGCGGGCGGTGGCGAGACCGATGCCGCTGCCGGCGCCGGTGATGACGGCGGTACGGCCGACGAGGCGGCGGCAGATGATTCCTTCGGTGCCTGCGGTGGCTTCGGTGCCTGCTTTGCCTGCGGTGCCTGCGGTGGCTTCGGTCACTGTGCGGGGCCCTCCGTGCTGATGAAGACGTTCTTGGTTTCGGTGAAGGCGGTGAGCGCGTCCGGGCCGAGTTCACGGCCGATCCCCGACTGCTTGAAGCCGCCGAAGGGGGTCCAGTAGCGGACGCTGGAGTGGGAGTTGACGGACAGGTTCCCGGCGCGGACGGCCTGGGAGACGCGCAGGGCGCGGCCGACGTCACGGGTCCAGATGGAGCCGGAGAGGCCGTACTCGGTGGCGTTGGCGAGCCGGATCGCGTCCGCCTCGTCCTCGAAGGGCAGGACGACGGCGACGGGGCCGAAGACCTCCTCGACGGCCACACGCGCGTGGGGCTCGACATCGGTGAGGAGGGTGGGCGGGAACCAGAAGCCGGGGCCCTCGGGGGCCTTTCCGCGGATGCCGGGGGTGTCGGCGGAGACGTACGAGCGCACGCGCTCCAGCTGCACCCGGGAGATCAGCGGGCCCATCTGCGTCTGCTCGTCGGAGGGGTCGCCGACGACGACGGACTCGATCGCGGGGGCGAGGAGGTCGACGAAGCGGTCGTAGGCGGAGCGCTGGACGAGGATGCGGGTACGGGCGCAGCAGTCCTGGCCGGAGTTGTCGAGGAAAGCCATCGGAGCCGCTGCGGCGGCGGCCTCGACATCCGCGTCGGCGAAGACGATGTTGGGGCTCTTGCCGCCGAGTTCGAGGGTGACGCGCTTGAGCAGGGCCGAGCCCTTCGCCAACACCTGTTTGCCCACGGCTGTTGACCCGGTGAACACGATCTTCGCGACGCCGGGGTGTTCGACGAGCGCGTTGCCCGCGACCGGACCGTGGCCGGGGAGCACCTGGAAGAGCCCCTCGGGCAGACCGGCCTCCAGAGCCAGCTCGGCCAGCCGGAGCGCCGTCAGGGGGGTCGTCTCGGCGGGCTTGAGGACGACCGCGTTGCCGGCCGCGAGCGCCGGGGCGGTGCCCCAGGCGGCGATCGGCATCGGGAAGTTCCAGGGCGCGATGACGCCCACGACGCCGAGCGGTTCGAGGATGGTCACGTCGAGGCCGCCCGGAACCGGGATCTGGCGGCCGGTGAGCCGCTCCACTCCCCCGGCGGCGTAGTCGAGCAGGTCTCGGACGTTGCCCGCCTCCCAGCGGGCGTTGCCGACCGTGTGCCCGGCCTCGCGCACCTCCAGGCGGGCGAGTTCCTCCAGGTGTCCGTCGACGGCGGCCGCGAAGCGGCGCAGCAGGCGGGCGCGGTCGGCGGGCGGGAGGGCCGCCCACTTCGCCTGGGCCCGCGCGGCGCGTACGACGGCGGCGTCCACGTCGGCCGCGGTGGCGGCCGGGACGGTGGCGAGGACCTCCTCGGTGGCCGGGTTGAGTACCTGGAGAGCGAGCTCGTTCGACAAGGAAGGACCTCTCACATGCGTTCGAAGGAGCGGCGCAGCTCCCAGTCGGTCACCGCGGCGTCGAAGGCTGCCAGCTCGACGCGGGCCATGTTGCGGTAGTGCGCGACCACCTCGTCGCCGAAGGCGGCCTTGGCGATGGGGCTGTTCTCCCAGAGCTCGGCGGCCTCGCGCAGGGTGGTGGGCACGTGCTCGTACTCGGCCGTGTAAGCGTTGCCCGCGCACGGCTCCGGCAGCTCCAGCTTCTGTTCGATGCCGTACAGGCCGGCCGCGACGAGCCCGGCGACGGCCAGGTGCGGATTGACGTCACCGCCGGGCAGCCGGTTCTCGAAGCGCGTCGAGCGGCCGTGGCCGACGACGCGCAGCGAACAGGTGCGGTTGTCGTATCCCCAGGCGACGGCGGTCGGCGCGAAGGAGCCGGGCTGGAAGCGCTTGTAGGAGTTGATGTGGGGCGCGTAGAGGAGCGAGAAGTCGCGCAGGGCGGCCAGCTGCCCGGCGAGGAAGTGCCGCATGACGTCGGACATGCCGCCCGGGTCCTGCGCCGAGCCGGCCATCACGTTCGTGCCGTCCGCGTCCGTGAGCGAGAGGTGGATGTGACAGGAGTTGCCCTCGCGCTCGTTGTACTTCGCCATGAAGGTGAGCGAGACGCCCTCCTGGGAGGCGATCTCCTTGGCGCCGGTCTTGTAGATGGCGTGCTGGTCGCAGGTGACGAGGGCCTCGTCGTACTTGAAGGCGATCTCGTGCTGGCCGGGGTTGCACTCGCCCTTGGCGGACTCGACGGTCAGCCCCGCGGCCTGCATCTCGTTGCGGATGCGGCGCAGCAGCGGCTCGATGCGTCCGGTCCCGAGGACCGAGTAGTCGATGTTGTACTGATTGGCCGGGGTGAGCCCCTTGTAGCCCGCGTCCCAGGCCTGCTCGTAGGTGTCCTTGAAGACGATGAACTCGAGCTCGGTGCCGACCTGGGCGGTGTAGCCGAGCGCGGCGAGGCGGTCGAGCTGGCGGCGCAGGATCTGGCGGGGCGCGGCCACGACCGGGGAGCCGTCGTTCCAGACGAGGTCGGCGACGAGCAGGGCGGTGCCCTCGTTCCACGGCACCCGCCGTAGGGTGCTGAGATCGGGGCGCATGGCGAAGTCGCCGTAGCCCCGGTCCCAGGAGGACATGGCGTATCCGTCGACCGTGTTCATCTCGGTGTCGACGGCGAGGAGGTAGTTGCAGCCCTCCGTGCCGTGCTCGAGGACCTCGTCGAGGAAGAAGCGCGCGGCGAACCGCTTGCCCTGGAGCCGCCCCTGCATGTCGGGGAAGGCCAGGACGACGGTGTCGATCTCGCCGCTCGCGACGAGGGCGTGCAGCTCCTCGACGGCGAGCGGGGGTGTGCGGTCTGCCACCGGAAAAGCCTCCTTGGGTCAGCCGAGAGCCATAAGGTATTGCGGAGAACCATTGCTTGGGAAGGGGGCACGACCAGATGACGCGGGCGGAAGCCGACGGTGGTGCGGACGACCGACTGACGCCGGTGCTGCGGCCGGTGCGGGCGGGCAACGGTTTCGAGGAGGCGCTGGAGCAGATCCTCCAGGTGGTCCGGCTGGGGCTGGTACCGGGCGGCGGACGGCTGCCCGCGGAGCGGGATCTGGCGGAGCGGCTGGGGATCAGCCGGGTGACGCTGCGCGAGGTGCTGAAGGTGCTCCAGGACCAGGGTCTTGTCGAGTCGCGGCGCGGTCGGTACGGCGGCACGTTCGTGGTGCCGAGGGCCGAAACCCCCGGCGAGGACGAGCTGCGGCGCCGGTTCGCCGAGGTCGACATCGAGGACGTCCTGCGCTTCCGTGAGGTGCTGGAGGTGGGGGCGGCGGGGCTGTGCGCGACGCACGGGCTCTCCCCGGAGCAGGCCGCGCGGCTGCGCGAGGCACTGGCCCGCACGCACGAGGCGCCGCTGGCGGACTACCGGCGCCTGGACACCCTGCTCCACCTCACCCTCGCCGAGCTGAGCGGTTCGCCGTCGCTGACGGCCCAGTACGCGGCCGTCCGCGCCTCCGTCAACGACCTGCTCGACTGCATCCCCCTCCTGGTCCGGAACCTGGAGCACTCCCAGCGCCAGCACACCGCGCTGGTCGAGGCGGTGCTCGACGGGGACGCGGACGGGGCGCGGGAGATGATGCGGGAGCACTGCTCGGGGACGGCGGCACTCCTGCGGGGCTTCCTGGCGTGAGCCGTCTGCCGGTACCGTACGAGGACTTTCAAAGGTATGACTGCATTCCATTGAATCCGTAGGGAGCGCGGCGTGGGAGGTAGGGACGGTGCGGACAGCCTGGGCGGCGTGGACAGCGTGAGCGGCGTGAGCGGCGTGAGCGGCGTGAGCGGCGTGAGCGGCGTGAGCGGCGTGAGCGGCGTGAGCGGCGTGAGCGGC
>NZ_JBEYFS010000321.1:0-9569 GCF_040634475.1 Streptomyces sp. NPDC007095 | reverse complement strand
GACCGCCCCCGACCACCGAGCCGAGATGACCATCCGCTTCGCCGTCTGGGACCAGATCACCGGCGCTGCCGGCCGACCCACCACGGTCTGACCAAAGGCCCGGAACCCAGCAACACCACACCCTGACACGCCGCCAGATCTCCACACACCCAACAACGTGACAGTGCCCATGTGGGTGTTCGGCCGCACCACAGCCGATGCCACCAGCGGCTCGGTCGTCAAGGTTCCCGCCAGCATCGCGGCCGCCCAGCTCGTTGATCCAGGCCAATGGACTCTGCTGACTGGCGTCTATGACGGTGCCCATCATCAGCTTTTCCTGTACGTCAACGGGATCCGGCAGGGCGCCCAGGGCGACACAGACACCGATGACGACACCGGCGACGGCATCGTCTTTGATGGCCCTTGGCAGGCGAGCGGCACGTTCAACATCGGCCGCGGACGGATCAGTACGGGCGTGTACAGCGACTACGCCAACAGCCTCGTGGACGACGTGAGGGTGTGGACGGGCGTGATGTCTGACACCGCCATCGATCAGCTCTACCTCAACGAAGTGCCCATCCCGCTGTGACGGCGGACGAGTTGCACCAGCGCAGCACGGTTTCGGTGGACTTACACACCAGCGGTTTCACGCAAATGGGGAGTGCAGTCATGGGTGGGCTACGGCGGACACGGCTGTGGGTCGTCGCTGTCACAGCGAGCGCGCTGGTGGCCACGGGGCTGGGCACCGCCCCGGCCGTGTGGGCGACTCAGCGGCACGGACACAACATCGTGCACGTCCCGGCGGCCAAAGACGGCACCGCCGTTGCCTTCAAAGCCAAGAAGGTCACGAAAAAGGACCCGGCCCAAGCGGCTGCGGCCCGTACGGCCAGGGAACTGGCCAAGGCCACGGTCTGGCCTACCGCTTCCGATGTGACCCTGCGGGTGGCGGGGAAGGCGGCCCTCGCCAAGAGCACTCCTGTCGGCAAGCTGCCGCTCAAGGTGAGTGCCCCGACCACAGGGGAGGCCCCGGCCAAGGTGGCGGTCCGGGTGGCCGGGCACAGGACCGCGACCGACCTGGGCATCCACGGCACTGTGCTCTCCCTCGCCCGCGCCGACGGAAGAAAGGGTGCGGGCAAGACCCGGCTGACCCTGGACTATTCAGGCTTCGCCAATGCCTACGGAGGTGACTACGCCTCGCGGCTCTCCCTGGTGCGGCTGCCTGCTTGCGCGCTCACCACCCCGGCCTTGAAGAAGTGCCGGACGGCTACGCCGGTCGCGACGAAGAACGACGTCGAGCACCACACCCTGACGGCGACCGCCTCGGTCAGCAGCTCCGCGGTGACGGCCCTTGCCGCGACTGCGGACGCCAAGTCCGGTGCCGGTTCCTTCCAGGCGACGTCCCTCAATCCGTCTGCCGCCTGGAACGCGGGCGGCTCCAGCGGCGACTTCACCTGGTCGTACCCGCTCGGCGTGCCCCCGTCCAACGGCGGCCCCGCCCCCAACCTGGCCATCACCTACGACGCGCAGAGCGTCGACGGCCGGCTGCCGTCCACCAACAACCAGCCGTCCTGGGTCGGTGACGGCTTCGACCTCTCTACCTCCTACATCGAGCGCTCGTACGACTCCTGCGACGACGACGGTCAGACCGACAAGAACGACCAGTGCTGGGCGAACGACAACGCCACCCTCGTTCTCGGCGGCAAGTCCAGCCCCCTGATCAAGAGCAGCACCGGCGACTGGCACCCCAAGACCGACGACGGCGAGCGCGTCGTCCACTCCACCGGTGCCACCAACGACGACAACGACGGCGAGTTCTGGACCGTCACCACCCAGGACGGCACCCAGTACGTCTTCGGCAAGAACCGGCTCCCTGGCTGGACCACCGGAGCCCCCGTCACCAACTCCACCTACACCGTCCCGGTCTTCGGCGACGACTCCGGCGAGCCGGGCTACGACCAGGGCACCACGTTCTCCGGCCGCTCGCTCACCCAGGCCTGGCGCTGGAACCTGGACTACGTGGTGGACCCGCACGGCAACGCGATGTCGTACTGGTACACCAAGGAGACCAACTCCTACGCAAAGAACGGCACCACCGGCAACGGGACCGTCTACGACCGCGGCGGCTACCTCAAGCGCATCGACTACGGGATCACCGCCTCCACCGTCTTCGGCACCGCGCCCGCCCAGGTCAACTTCACCACCGCCGAACGCTGCCTGGTGACCAGCAGTGAGGACTGCTCCTCGCTCACCTCCACCACCGCAGCCCACTGGCCGGACGTTCCCTACGACCAGGTCTGCGCCTCCGGCAAGGTGTGCGACGCGAGTGGACCGACGTTCTTCTCCCGCAGACGCCTCACGGGTGTCACCACCAGCATCTGGGACGCGAGCCTGTCCACCCCCAACTACCGTGACGTGGACTCCTGGGCGCTGGACCAGTCCTTCCTCGATCCGGGTGACGGCACCTCCGCCGGATTGTGGCTGAAGTCCATCACCCGCACCGGCAAGGACGGCTCGACCAAGGCCATGCCACCGGTCACCTTCGAGGGCATCCAGCTCTACAACCGGGTCGACACCACGCACGACAACATCGCCGCACTGGTCAAGTGGCGTGTACGCAAGGTGACTTCGGAGACGGGCTCGGTCCTCACCGTCAACTACTCCGACCCTCAGTGCGTCGCGGGCACCACCATGCCCACCAGCCCGGACTCGGACACGCTGCGCTGCTTCCCGACCTACTGGCAGCCGCCGTACACGACAGACCCGCAACTGGACTGGTTCCACAAGTACGTCGTCACACAGGTCACGGAGTCGGACCCCACCGGCGGCGCGCCACTGAAAGAGACCGACTACACCTACAACGACTCACCGGCCTGGCACTACGACAGCGACAACGTCACCGCCCCCGCCAAGCGCAAGACCTGGTCCGTGTGGCGCGGCTACGGCAGCGTCACCACGACGACGGGCGACGCGCAGTCCACCCGCACCAAGACCGTGGCCACCTACTTCCGCGGCATGGACGGCGACAAGCAGTCCGACGGCACCACCCGCAGCGCCAAGGTCACCGACTCCACCCGCACGTCAGTCATCGACTCCGACCCCCTGGCCGGCACGGTCCGTGAGTCGATCACCTACAACGGCAGTGCCGAGGTCTCCGGCACCATCACCGACCCGTGGATCCACCAGACCGGCACCGACGGCACCCGCAACGCCACCTTCACCCGCCCCCACGCCGTCCACACCCGCACCGACCTGTCGTCCGGCGACACCCGCAACACCACCGTCACCACGACCTACGACGATGCGACCGGAGCGGCGCTCACGGTCGACGACGCGGGCGACGACGCCGTCACCAAAGACGAACAGTGCACCCGCACCACCCTCGCGAACAACACCACCGACTGGCTGATGGCCTTCCCCGTACGGGTCGAGACCGTCGATGTTGCCTGCGCCGACGCCCCGAACCGCCCGGACGACGTGGTCTCCGACGTACGCACCCTCTACGACAGCCAGGCCTACGGCGCTGCTCCGAAGCTCGGTGACGAGACATCCACCCAGCGGCTGTCCTCCTACAGCAGCGGCAGCCCGGTCTACCAGACGGTCTCCACCAGCGCCTACGACGCTCAGGGACGGATCCACTCCGTCAAGGACGCCGACCAGAACACCACCACCACCGACTACGTACCGGCCACCGGCGGGCCACTGACCAGCACCGTCACCACGGACGCCAAGGGCTACGCCACCACCACGACCTACGACCCCGCCCGCGGAACAGCCACGTCCGTCGTCGATCCGAACACCAAGCACACCGACTACGCCTACGACGGCCTCGGCCGCCTCACCGGCCTCTGGCTCGCCAACCGGTCCAAGTCCTCGAACCAGACCGCGAGCCTCATCTACACCTACTCGATCTCCAACACCGCGGCCTCGGTGGTGTCCACCGGCAAACTCAACAACGACGGCACCACCTACGACACCACCTACGCCCTGTACGACGCGATGCTGCGCCCCCGCCAGACACAGACCCCCGCCCCGGGCGGCGGCCGCGTCATCGCGGAGACCAAGTACGACAGCCGGGGCCTGGCCGTCGTGTCGAACTCCGACTACACCGACGCCACCGCGCCGTCCGGCACGCTGGCGACGATCACCTCAGCGGTCCCCTCCCAGACCCTCACCACCTATGACGGTGCGGGCCGCGCCACGTCAGCCGACTACTACGCCGTCGGCACCAAGCGCTGGACAACCTCCACCGCATACGGCGGTGACCGCACCACCGTCACCCCGCCCAAGGGCGGCATCGCCACCACGACCCTGACCGACACCCTCGGCCGCACCACCGAGACCCGGCAGTACGACAGCGGCAGCCCCTCCGGCTCGTCCACGTCCATCAAGTACACCTACGACGCGAAGAGCCGGCTGAAGGAAGTCGTCGACAACGACGGCAACACCTGGTCCTACGGCTACGACCTGATGGGCCGCAAGACCAGTTCCACCGACCCGGACACCGGCACGACCAGCACCGCCTACAACGAGCTCGACCAGGTCACCGCCACCACCACCGCCGTCGGCACGAAGGACGAGAAGACCCTCAGCTACACCTACGACGTCCTCGGCCGCAAGAGCGGCATGTACGACGGCACCACCCAGGACACCACCCACCAGCTCGCCAAGTGGACCTACGACTCCCTGATGAAGGGGAAGCCGACCTCCTCGATCCGCTACGTCGGCGGCTCCGGCACCACCGGCAAGTCGTACATCAGCCAGGTCGGCGCCTACGACTCCCTCTACCGGCCGACCCTGACCCGGGTCACCATCCCCTCGGTCACCGGCGAGGAATCCCTCGCGGGCTCGTACACGTCGTCGATCGGCTACAACCTCGACGGCACCGTCCAGTTGACCTCCGACCCCGCGGCCGGCGGCCTGCCCGCGGAATCCCTGGAGTACGGCTACAACGACCTCAGCATGCCGACCACGCTGAAAGGCGCCACCGGCTATGTCCAGGACACCGGCTACACCAAGCTGAGCGACATCGGGCAGATCACCCTCGGAGTCTCCTCCGCCGACACCGCCAAGTGGCTCCAGATCACCAACACCTACGAGAACGGCACCCGCCGCCTCCAGCGGGAACTCGTCACCGACGACACCCACACGCCCCCCGTCCAGGACACCTCCTACACCTACGACGACGCCGGCAACCCGACCAAGACCGCCACCCACGCCGACGCCACCGACGACGTCCAGTGCTACCGCTACGACGGCCACGACCGCCTCACGCAGGCCTGGACCGCCACCGACGGCTGCTCCGCAGACCCCTCCACCGCAGTCCTCGGCGGCCCCGCGCCTTACTGGCAGAGCTACGGCTACGACGCCCTCGGCAACCGCAAAACCCAGGTCAACCACGCGACAACCACAGGCGGCAACGACACCACCACGACGTACGCCTACCCGGGCAAAGACGCCACCGGCCAGACACACGCGCACACCCTCGACGCGTCGAAGAGCGTCACCGGGAGCACCACGACCACCAACTCCTACACCTACGACGCCTCCGGTAACACCCGCACTCGCACCCTGAGCGGCAAGACCCAGACCCTCGACTGGGACGACGAAGGCCACCTCGCCAAGGCCACCAACGCCGACGGCACCTCCGTCTCCTACCTCTACGACGCCGACGGCAACCGGCTGCTCTCCCGCGACGACTCCGGCACCACGCTCTACCTCGGTGACACCGAAGTCCACCTCGCCAAGGGCACCACCACGACCACCGGAACCCGCTACTACAGCTGGGCCGGCCAGACCGTCGCGGTCCGTACCAGCTCCGGCAGTCTCCAGTGGCAGGTCACCGACGCGCACGACACGGCCGAGACCGCCGTAGACGCCACCACCCAGACTGCCGTACGCCGTCGCCTCGACCCCTTCGGCAATACCCGCGGCGCCCAGCCTGCCTCCGGCACTTGGCTCGGCGACAAGGGCTTCGTCAACGGCATCCAGGACACCACCACGGGCCTCACCCACCTCGGCGCCCGCGAGTACGATCCCACGATCGGCCGCTTCGTCTCCGACGACCCCCTCCTCGAACTCACCGACGCCCAGCAGATCGACGGATACACGTACGCGGCCGACAACCCTGTCACCGGCAGTGACCCCACTGGACTGTGCATGGACCCGGGCAATGGTCACTGCGAGCCCGACGACGGTGGTAAGAGGGGCCCCCAGGCGCCGGACCCGGCGTACGGCGACACCAACCCCGACAACAGCAGCCCCCACCACGGAAGTGGAGGGGGCGGCAGCTCCCACCACAGCTGCGGCTTCTTCGGTTGCACCCTGTCCAACTTCGCCCACAAGGCCTACCACGCCGTTACACAGCACCCCGTCATCGCCGCCGTCGTAGCCACCGCGGTCGTCGTCGGAGTTGTCGCCTGCGTCGTAGCCACAGCAGGCGGTTGCGGAGCCGTACTCGCGGCCGGCGCCGAAGGGTTCACCGCGGGGGCCGAAGCGGGGAGCCTCGGGGCTGCAGCGGTCGGCGCGTCCGTCGGGGTTGCCGCAGAAGGCGGGGCCGTCGTAGCCGGATCGTCGGCCATCGCGGGGGCGGGGGCGGCAGCCGTCGCCGAAGGAGCAGAAACTGCCTCCGCGTCCAAAGCGGCCACCGAATCCGGAGCCAGGGCAGCCGACAGCGCAGCGGAGGGAACCGCAGGCTCCGGCGCGGCCAGGGGCAGTGAGCGTGCTGACACCGCCGCGCCCAAGAGCGGTCCCAGCGGCTGCAATTGTGACCACGCTGAACTTCAGAGTGAGCTGACCCAGCTCGGCAAAGATCGGATCGAAGAGGTCAAGAGTAGCCTTTCCGAAGGTGAAATCCTGCCGGGCGCGTTCAGCGTAGGGCGTGACCAAACCACCGGAACGACTTATTATGGTGAGAGTGGACCCGCCACTGGGCATCACACCGATGTGATTTCCCGGCTACCCGGAGAATCCCAGCTCCCCAACGGTCGCCCGCCAGGCGTGTGCGCAGAAGCACGGATGTGCACTAACGCCCTGAACGATGGAGCTTCGTTGGAGAACTTGGATATTATCACCCTCAACCAGAAGGGAAAGAAGTTCAAAATGTGCCCTAACTGTCAAACGTGGGTGCCGGGCGCTGTCCGGAATGTGCTGACCGGATGAGTGGTTTCAATGATGCTTCCCGGCGGCAGGGATTGCGTGATGCATTCCCCGACGCAACCCGAGTAGACCTGGGGTCAGCTTCTGTCGATCAGGTGTCCATGCTCTATGAAGAGGCTGGTTATGATGTAGGGGCAGAATTGCGTAGATTTCTCGAAGAGTATCGAGAGGTCTCCATTTCGTGGATATATCGCGAAATGGAGGTGAGTGTGCAAATTGACGCAAAAGAAGCCCTTTCTTTCTACCCTGGTAACATTCGCATATTTTCTCAGAGGGTGGGGCGCCCTCTGGTCCCCATTGGCTCTGCGTTCGCCACTGAAGAAGTGGTATTGATTGCGGGCAATGGAGACGTTTTTCTCGCTGGGGATGCCGGAATGCAGTATGTCGGGAACGGATTTATAGAATCCATGCAGGCCCTGATTTCTGAAGATTGGGACAAGACATTCTTCTGATGGGCGTATTCTCAAGTCCCGCACGAGAGTCCGCCGGTTTGATGGCGCGTGGCGAGCCTACGAAGAGGCAACTCGGGAATGGTGCCACTCTGAAGGTCTGCTGGCATTGACCCTCACGCCAAAGCAAACCGCTGCTTATTGCCGTGATGTTGCGTCAGTCGCCCGATGCTCGACAAGAAACGGAAAGTGGGCGGCCCCACCGGAGTCTGGTGGGGCTGCCCACTTTGGAGGGGCATCTGCGGCCTGTCTATCGGGCGCTGCAGTACGATCAGTTGGTGGCGAAGGGCGAGGATCTCCAGGTTCGTTCGGTCACCCATCGGCAACAGCCGCATGAAGCTGAAAGCGGTCCGACAGAGGCTTGCGCCGGCCCGGCCGTGGCTCGTCGGCCAGACCTGCCAGTCGGTGAGCCGCGAACCGCGAGCGCCACTTGCGCACCGTCGCCACGGTCACGCCCAAGTCGCCCGCCACCTGGGAACTTGACGCACCATCCGCACACGACAGCACGATCCGAGGGCGCTCTGCCGAACGAGATCCCGCTCAACCACCCGCCCAACGCGACAACTCGGCGCGCTCCTCCTCAACCGGCCCTTTGTCGCCCGGTCTGATCATCTCTGATTCCTGGCGGGAGTTGGACCCGGTAGCGTGGGAGGAGTTCGACGTGAGCTTATACAGGCTCTTCGCTTGACTCGACTGGCTATGGGAGGACGGCGTGCTACCACAAAGCCTCGGTGGGACCAGGCGGTAGAAAGCTGACCGATGGCCACCACCAACCCAAGGCCGTACTCACCGTCTTGAGCGCTTTGCGGTTATCCATTGCCCATTCCAGCGGTCAGGTGCGGCGCGCACCGCCCCGGGCGAATGGCGCTGATTCCATGTGAATCGGCTCTCGGACCTAACTCCGGCATGGCGGCGGACGCGCGTGGCGTAGCGGGTGTGGGTGTTCTCGCGGAGCGTGGGTGGTCGGGGAGGGCGGCGGTGCCAGGCGATGGGGGCGTCCCGGAGCGCGCCGAGGGTGGCGGAGCAGGAGCGGGCAGCCTTCGTATCATCGGAGCAAACTTGACCGCGCGGCGCGCACCGTCCTGGTGCGGTGGTCAGCGGTTGCGGGAGTGGGGAATTGATGGGCCAGGGGATGAAGGCAGTACGGCGCTCCGCAGGGACGGAGACGGTGTTGGACGTGCTGTTGCGCTGGGTGTGGATCCGGCGGCGTACGTCCGCGCAGGACCTCGAGGACTTCCGGAACGGGCAGCCGCTTCAGGTTGTGGGGTTCACGAAGAGTATCGGTGGGGCGGTTATGGTCTCGGTCGGTCGCGGCAAGCAGATCGCGCGGACCAGGCAGGGGTATTTGCGCCTCGTCGTGGGGGAGGCGCCGGTCTGGAGCGATCGGCGGGGAGGCAGGAGCGCGACCCTGAGGCCGCCCTTCGGGGTCAAGCTCACGGGCGAGAAGGTGCCCATGGCGCCGAAGTTCGAGCGGTATGAACTGGTCACGGCTGACGGGACGTACGACCTGGCGGTTCCGAAGAAGGACGCGGAACTTGTGCTGTACGTCTTCGGTCCGGCGCAAAACTGAACCGAGAGCCCACCCGGCCACGGCGTGCCGCCAGCATGTCCAGCGCGCACCAACGGGTGCCCGCGTCGCATGTAATGAAAGTGACGGACACGTGCCTGGTGACGGCGCTGGCATCGGGACCAGTTCACCGCGTGGTCGCGGCGTGCAGGATGGCAGCGGGGTTCAACTGCTCCAGCAGACGACGGATTTCGGCTGGTGTGAGGTACACGAGGTCGGGTGTGTCGGGCTCGGCACAGCCTTTTTTCGTGCTCTTGCATGGTCATGCGGCGAGGAACGCGTGGGCGAGCATCGCCAGGGCGATATGCCGATACCAGCCGAGGTTGTAGGTGCCGAGAACCACGTCCGTGCTGGTCACGCGGCATGTTGGTACTCGCGGAGGATGCCGCCGAGGCGGTCGCGTCTGCGGACGTCGAGAT
>NZ_JBEYFS010000320.1:0-9583 GCF_040634475.1 Streptomyces sp. NPDC007095 | reverse complement strand
GATGCCGAGCTCCCTCGCAACCGCAGTGACCGTCTTGCCCGAGGAGTCGACGAGCGCGATCGCGTCCCGCTTGAACTCCTCGGTGTACCGCTTCGTGTACATGCTTCCCACCTGGTGCTACTTCCTCTGGAACCTCAGGTCCCAGTCTCCAGGTGTCCACGATCAAGGGGAAGGTTCAGTCCGACCGTCTCGCCGGCGTCCGGGACAACGGGAACGACCTGTGGTTCAGTCAGAAACACAAAGCGTTCGGCGGGAACATCCAGTTCCTGTCCGGCCCGGACGGCACCCCGCTGTGGGTCTCCGACGTCGAACCCGGTTCCACCCCCGACATCACCGCCGCCCGCATTCACGCCCTGCCCGCCCTTTACAAGGCTGCGGCCGATGGCCTGCCGACCCTGGCCGACAAGGGCTACATCGGAGCTGGCATCGGCATCCGAATCCCGGTTCGCCGCCCGAAGGGCAAGTCCGAACAGGCACTTCATGCCGACACCCGCATGCTCAACATGCTGCTACGGCATGTCCGGCCCTCGGCGAGCGCACCGCCGCCGAGCTCAAGCAGCGATGGCGGGCTCTGCAGCACGTCACGGTCAGCCCGAGCCGGATCGGCGACATCGCCCGCGCCGCCCTCGTCCTCAACACAATCTGGAAGTGATCACCGCTGAGAAAACCTCACTGACTTCATTGTCAAAGGACACCTTCGCTCACGGCAGACGAGAAAGAACTTCAAAGGACTGGATACCTCCGCCGGGACTATGTCAACGTACAACGTCCCGGAAAACGCCAGGTCGGACGACGGGGCTACTCGGCAGAGTGGCTAACAACTCTGAGACCCAGCCGTGCGAGGTTGCCGTGCTGGCATGGTCCGTATTTGGGAGGCACATCTGTCTGAATCCGCTATCCGATTCGACCGCTTCACTTCAGTCGTACTCTTTGTCCTTGGCAGGCCGAAGGCTTGGGCTGACCAAACAGTGGTTGACTATGTTGCCGTATCCACCGGATTCTGCGTCTGTGCGGCCGGACTGTTCGGCGAGGAATTGCTGCAACGCGGCTATCGCCGGGACCGAGTGGTCTTCGCGAACATCGCGACACGCCTCGGAGCCGTGCCTCGATACGTTGCCGGAGCTGTCGCTGCTCCCGAACGCGTCGCGGCGCGCAGCCTGACGGCGGGTTCTTGGCCCGCGTGACGGACGACGCCGCCCTGGTCTCTGGCTGCACTAACTGGCCCTTTGAGCTTTGCTCGCTCAGAGAAGTCCGTGAACTTCCCTGTGCGGGCGCACAACATAGACCACGATCGCCGGTTAGCCAAACCGGCGATCGTGACGACCATTGGGGGTGTTCGCAGCGGCTGTGCCTGGCGGTGGAGCCGTTGTGGGCGCAGCCGGTAGTGCCGCAATGTACAAGGAGGAAATGCGCGGCCCCGTCTGTGGCCTCCCTAAAATCGGCAGCGCCATTCGCTGAAAGGTAGCCATATCCACGTCGAGTTGGCGTGGACTCTCTGGTGTTGCTGATCCCGCTCAGTCGCTCTGCGCGCTCCTCCTCAAGGAACTCCACCTATGTGTCGATCCGCGATACCCCCTGCCCATTTCCGTCCCCGGTTGGCAGTCCCCTCTGGTCTGCTCGCCGACTCCGTGCCTGTCCGGGATCTCGCGGAGACAAACAGTCGGGTGGCGCCTTGACCGCCGGAGGGAGCAACCGGCTGCTGACCCCGGAAGAAGTGGCTGCATGGCTCAGGGTCAGCGAGATCACCGTCAAGAACAAGTACCGCGCCTGGGGGCTCAAGCCGCAGAAAGTCGGGCGTCTCCTGCGCTTCCGAGAGCGCGATGTCGTGACCTACCTCGATCGCAACTACGGGTGAGCTTGTCGCCCAGCGCCCAAGGCCGAAAGGACGCCACTTGGCCACCGTATTCCAGAAGTGCAAGACCGACGACAAGAATAAGAACTATCCGTGTGAGAAGACCAGATGCGGCCACCCCTGGACGGTCAGATACCGGGAGCCGGGAGGCCGGTCTGGTCGGCAGCGCGAGAGGTCATTCCCGACCAAGCGCGAGGCCGACGACCACGGCGTAGAGATGGAGAGCGCCAAGCGGGAAGGCACGTACCTCGATCCCAAGCGGGGCGCCGTACCGCTCCGGACGTACGCGGAGGCGTGGCTCGAACGTCAGCACCTCGCACCGAACACAGAGAGCACGTACGAGCGGGGCTTCCGGCTGCACGTCTTCCCCTTTATGGGAGAACGACTGCTGACCTCGATACGCCCCGAGGACATCGAGCGGTTGGGTGCCCACATGACGGCCGGAGGGCTCTCTGCGCACTCCGTGCAGGCGTACACGATACCCCTGAAGGCGGTTTTCACGGCTGCGGTGAACAACGGTGATGTCGGCCGGCATCCCTTCGTTGCTGCCAAGCTGCCCCTGCTGCCGAGCCGGTCTGTGGATGAGATGCTCCTCCCGTCTGCTCAGCAGGTGCAGGACATCGCGGACGAGTTCCGCCGGGAGTGGGCGCTCTCCGTCTGGCTCATGGCGGGCCTCGGGCTCCGGAAGGGCGAGATGCTCGGCTTGCGGGTCGGAGACTTCCTCGACGACCGTGTGAGGCTCCGCCGCCAGGTCATACGCGTCAAGGGCGTCAAGGGGGCCGTCCTGGGCCCGCTGAAGCACCGTAGGAAGGGGGACTGGCGGGACATCCCGTTGGCGACGCACCTGTCCGACGCCGTGGGTGAGCACGTGGCTCGTTACGGCACCGGTCCGGACGGCGCCCTGTTCCAGACGATGACCGGCACCCTCGTGGCCAACTCGAACTACTCGTATGCTTTCCGTAAGGTAGTGAATATCCTGGGTTACGAGTGGTCGCCTCACGACCTGCGCCACTGGTTCGCCTCGACCGCGCTCAGCAACGGCTTGCCACTCTTGGACGTGTCCCGGTGGCTGGGGCACAAGAGCATCACGGAGACGGCGGACACGTACGGGCACCTCACCCCCGACGCCACCGGCCGGGCGGTCATGGTGATGGATGTGGCGCTGACCCAGCACCGTGCTGACGTGGTGCTGACTGAGGAGGCATGATCTAGCGTTTCTGCAGGTCGGAGGGGATGCTTCGATATGTTCGATTGACATATGTCTGCCATTTGAATGGCGAGTCGTCCCCCAGATCGGCCGCGCGGATCACGACAGCGCGTGCCAAGCCTTGGACAGTGCCTGGCGGAACTGATCCGTCTGGTGCGCGCTGAGATCGCGCACCATGCGTTCCTCCAGGTCACGCACTTCGTCGGTGAACCGCGCCAGCAGTGCGCGCCCCTCGTCGGTGAGCAGGATCAGCAGCTCGCGCCGGTTGCGTGGATTGCGCTCGCGGCGGATCAGTCCGCGGTTCTCCAGTGAGCGCACCAGGTCGGCCATCGACTGCGCGGTCACGAAGGAGTCCCGCGCGAGCTGCGCCGCCGAGAGGCCGTCGTGTCGCTCCAGCACGGTGAGTGACGTGTACTGCAGTGCGGTGATCCCCGCCGGCTTCACCAGTTCGTCGAGGTGGGAGCGCACGACGAGCTCCACCTGCTTGACCATGTAGAGCAGGGACGGAGGTGCCTTCGTTACCTGGGTGCCGACCATGGGTTCAGCCTAAGGCATTGACAGGAAACCTGTCCGTAATGAGACTGCCAACCAACAGGAATCCTGTTGGTTGAAAACTTGGCGATCAAGGCTGAGGAGTGGGCAATGACGACCACCTTCGAGAGCGGGCCCGGGCGACTGTTCATCGGCGGACAGTGGCGCGAGGCGGCCGACGGAGCGCGTACGGACGTGATCGACCCGTCCACCGGCCAGGTGGTCACGACGGTCGCCGAGGCGGGTGCGGCGGACGTGGACGCCGCCGTACGCGCCGCACGGGAGGCCTTCGACCACGGCCCCTGGGCCGGCCTGAGCGGACGCGAGCGGGGCAGGGTGCTGCACCGCGTCTCGGAGTTGATCCGTGAGAACGCCGACGAGCTCGCAGCTCTGGAGAGCCTCGACGTCGGAAAGCCCATCTCCCTGTGCCGCCCCGTCGACGTGCTCACGGCGGCCGACGAGTACGAGTACTGCGCCGCGCTCGCCCAGACCCTGGACGGCGCCACCCGCGACACCCCGCTGGGCGCCTTCGCCTACACGCGCCGGGGACCGCTCGGCGTGGTCGCCGCGATCACGCCCTTCAACTTCCCGCTGATCCTCTCCAGTTCGAAGCTCGCCCCGGCCCTCGCGGCCGGCAACACCGTGGTGCACAAGCCCGCCGACGAGACCCCGCTCAGCGCCCTGTACATGGCCCGCCTGCTGCAGGAGGCCGGGGTCCCGGACGGGGTGGTGAACGTCGTCACCGGCAGCGGACCGGTCGCGGGCGAGGCGCTGCTGCGCAATCCCGGCATCGACAAGCTCGCCTTCACCGGTTCGACGGCCGTCGGGCGGCACGCCGCGAGCGTCGCGGGCGAGGCGCTCAAGCCGGTCACCATGGAACTGGGCGGCAACGCGGCCCACGTCGTCTTCGAGGACGCCGACCTGGAGAAGGCGGTCGGCGCGGTCATCAAGGGATTCGTCTTCAACACCGGGCAGTTCTGCATGGGCGGCCCGCGGCTGCTGGTGGCACGCTCGGTGTACAGCACCCTGCTGAACATCCTCGCCGACGCCGTCCCCGGCGTCCCGGTCGGCGACCCACGCGCCCCCGAGACCGTCGTCGGTCCGATGGCGGGGGAGAGGCACCTCCGCAAGGTCGAGGAGTACGTCGAACTGGCCCGCAAGGAGGGCGCCCGCATCGTCTGCGGCGGCGAGCGGCTCGACCTCGACGGCGGCTACTACTACAAGCCCACGGTCCTCGCGGGCCTGCCGAACGACTCCCGCGTGATCCAGGAGGAGATCTTCGGCCCGGTCCTCACCGTCCAGCCCTTCGACACCGAGGACGAGGCCGTCGAACTGGCCAACTCCACCCCGTACGGCCTGGCTTCGGGCATCCAGACCACCGACCTCACCCGCGCGCACCGCGTCGCCGACCGGCTCCAGGCGGGCATCGTCTGGATCAACGACTGGGCGATGCTCGACCCCGCGGTCCCCTTCGGCGGGGTCAAGGACTCCGGCTTCGGCCGGGAGTACGGGCCCGAGGCCCTCGCCTCCTACACCAAGGTCAAGTCCGTCGTCGTCTCGCTCGACTGAGCCGCGCACCATCACCAAAGGGAGTTCGTACGATGCCCACCCCCACCCGCGCGGCCGTGGTCGAGTCCTCAGGCGCGCCGTTCACGCTCGCCGATGTCGAACTCGACGAGCCAGGCTCCGGCGAAGTCCTCGTCCGCATGGTGGCGACCGGCCTGTGCCACACCGACCTCGGTGTGGCGAGCGGCGGTCTGCCCTTCCCCCTGCCCGGCGTCCTCGGCCACGAGGGAGCGGGCGTCGTCGAGGCCGTCGGACCGGATGTCACCGGCGTCGCCCCCGGCGACCACGCCGTCCTGTCCTTCACCTCCTGCGGCGGCTGCCACAACTGCCGTGACGGGCACCCCGCCTACTGCGCCACCTGGCTGCCGCTGAACCTCATCGGCGGCCGGCGCGCCGACGGCACCAGCACCATCAGCCGTGCCGGGGTCCCGCTCGGCGGGCACTTCTTCGGGCAGTCCTCCTTCGCCGAGCGGGCGCTGGTCGACGCGCGCAGCCTGGTGAAGATCGACCCCGATGTGCCGCTGGAGTCCATCGCCCCCCTGGGCTGCGGGGTGCAGACCGGGGTCGGTGCGGTCTGGAACGTGCTGAAGCCCCGGCTCGGCGACACCCTCGTCGTGCTCGGCGCCGGAGCGGTCGGCCTGTCCGCGGTGATGGCCGCCGCCCTGACCCCCGCCACGAGGATCATCGCGGTCGACCGGGTCGCCGAACGCCTCACCCTGGCCGAGGAGTTGGGTGCGACGCACACGATCGACGCGGGCGAGACCGACCTCGGCGAGGCCGTCGCGCTGCTGACGGACGGTCACGGTGCCGACGGTGTCGTCGAGACCACCGGCAGCGTCGCCGTACTGCGCCAGGGCGCCGACGCGCTCGCCGCGCGCGGCACCCTGGTCGTGGTCGGCGCCCCGCCCTTCGGTACCGAAGTCGCCCTGGACGTCAACGGGTTGATCCCCGGCAGGCGGATCGTCGGCCTCACTCTGGGGGACAGCGAGACCCATACCTTCATCCCCGCGCTGGTCCAGCTCGTGAAGGAGGGACGGTTCCCGCTGCACCGCCTGATCAGCCACTATCCGTTCGCGGACATCGAGCAGGCGGTGCGGGACATGAAGGCGGGCAAGACGATCAAGCCCGTACTGACCTTCTAGCCGGCAACCCGTACTTGTCTTCTGGTCGACAACCCGTACATGCCTTCTAGTCGACCGTGAGCACCAGCTTGCCCGTGGTCCGGCCGGTGTCGCCGAGCGTGTGTGCCTCGGCGGCGTCGGCCAGCGGGAACGTCCCGGCGATCGTCGCGCGCAGCTTGCCCGCGTCGACGAGGTCCGCGACCGCCCGCATGCCCGCGTGGTCGGCCTCCACCAGCATCCGCGCCGCCCGCACACCGAGCGCCGCGGCTTCCTTGTAGAGCTCCTCCGGCCCCATCGGCAGGATCGACACCACGATCCCGCCCTCGCGCAGCACATGCAGCGAGCGGAAGGTGTTCTCCCCGCCGATCGTGTCCAGGACGACGTCGACGTCCCGGACCGCCTCGGTGAATTCGGTCTCCCGGTAGTCGATCAGCTCGTCGGCGCCGAGGCCGCGCAGGAACTCGTGCTTGCCCGCGCTCGCCGTGCCGATCACATACGCGCCGCGCGCCTTGGCGATCTGTACGGCCACATGCCCGACGCCGCCGGCCGCGGCGTGGATCAGCACCCGCTGCCCCGGCCGCAGGTCGGCCGTGTCGACCAGCGCCTGCCAGGCGGTCAGCGAGACCAGCGGCAGGGCGCCCGCCTCCGTGTGGTCGATCCCGGCCGGCTTCGGCGCGAAGGAGCGGGCGGGCGCGGTCACGTACTCGGCGTGCGAGCCGTGCCCGAACGGGTACGGCAGCATGCCGAAGACCTCGTCGCCGGGCTCGTACAGGGTGACGCCGACCCCGACCGCCTCCACCACTCCGGAGACGTCCCAGCCCAGGACGAAGGGCGGCTGTCCCAGGAACCCGCCCGTCGCCCGGTGCTTCCAGTCGGTCGGGTTGACCCCGGCCGCCCGCACCCGTACCAGTACCTCGCTCGGCCCGGGCGTCGGCCGATCGATCTCCACTTCCTTGAGGACCTCGGGCCCGCCGAGGACGTCCTGACTGATCGCGCGCATCGTGTTCGCAGTGCTCATGAACCCAGCGTGCCGGGCCGGCACGCTCCGCGAAATGGCAAGATTGCCAACCTTCGATAAGATCGTGCCATGAGCCGAGTGAAGCGTGTGGAGCGCGTGGCCGTCCTGGCACTGGACGGCGTCTACCCCTTCGAGCTGGGTATCCCCAGCCGGATCTTCGGCGCCGCGGACGGCCGGTACGAGGTGCTGACCTGCACCGTCGACGGCCACCCCGTGCGCTGCAACGCGGATTTCTCGGTCACCGTCGAGCACGGCCCCGAGGTGCTGGGCACGGCGGACACGGTGGTGATCCCCGCCATCGACCCGGCCGCCGTGACCGCGGAGCTCTCCGCCGAGGTCACCGCGGCGCTCGCGCTCATCCGCCCGGGCACCCGCATCGTCTCCATCTGCACGGGCGCGTTCGTGCTGGCGGCGGCCGGCCTCCTTCAGGGGCGGCGGGCGACCACGCACTGGCAGCTGGCCGACGATTTCCGGCGCCTGTTCCCGGAGGTGCTCCTGGACGCGGACGTGCTCTTCGTGGACGACGGCACGATCCTCACCTCCGCAGGTGCCGCCTCCGGCGTCGACGTCTGTCTGCACATCCTGCGCAACGACCACGGCAGTGAGCTGGCCAACAAGGTGGCCCGGCGCTGTGTGGTGCCGCCCTGGCGCGACGGCGGTCAGGCCCAGTACATCGAGCAGCCCGTGCCGGACGCGACGGCGACCAGCACGGCGGCGACCCGTGGGTGGGCCCTCGCCCGACTGGGTGACCCACTGACCCTGGCCGATCTCGCCGGACATGCCCGCATGAGCCTGCGCACCTTCGCCCGCCGCTTCAACGACGAGGTGGGCATGAGCCCCGGCCGCTGGCTCATCCAGCAGCGCGTCGCCCGGGCCCGCCATCTGCTGGAGTCCAGTGACCTCTCGGTGGACCAGATCGCCGGCGAGGTCGGCTTCGCGACGGGCACCTCGCTCCGCCAGCACCTGCACGCGGCGATCGGCGTCTCGCCGGGGGCCTACCGGCGCACGTTCCAGGCGGCTCGCTGAGCGACGATCCCTCACCGTCCCTCGTGCGAACGATCACGGTCCCTCGTGCGAACGATCACGGTCCCCCGTGCGAACGATCACGGTCCCCCGTGCGAACGATCACGGTCCCTCGTGCGTCGGAGGAGGGACAGCGAGTGTGCGTCGAACAGGGGGCGGGATGCGCAGAGGGATCGTGGCGGCGGTGGCACTGGTGGGACTGGCGGCGGTGGGCTGCGACGACGACGGGGTGCGCGAGGACCTCGTCGTCACCGGTACGCCCCCGGCAACGCCGTACGCGGGGCGGCTGGACCTGCCGTTCAAGGAGAGTGTCGACGGCAGTGTGCACGAGGCCGAGGCGGCTTCGGGCGCGGCGGGCCGGGCGCTGGAGTGCGACGGCGAGATCTTCGAGGGGAGCGGGGGCGGGGCGTGGAGCAAGGGTGACGGCGGCGCGACACCCGAGGAGGGGCTGAGCGCGTACTTCGACATGGAAAAGTCCCAAGTCCCCGACCACGGCTACCGGATGGAACGCAGGGAAGGCGACCGAGTCCTCTTCTCCTATGACGTCGACGGCAGGACCAAGGTCGCCGTGGTGGTCGCCAAGGACCAGCCGCAGCGCCCCGGTTGGGGCCCGGAGACCAGTGCCTCCTGTGATCCGGCCGAACTCCCGGCGAGCTTCACCGACTCGCAGGACTTCGGGATCTGGACCGATCGCACCGGTCACCGGGTACCCACCACCGTGCTGAGCAGCTCGGTGGGTGCGGAGCAGTGCGGCTGGCAGAGCGCGCACTTCCTTTCGACGGGCGACGGAGAGGACGGCAAGAACGGCAGGATGTACGCACGCGATCCGCGCGGAGTGCTGGGGAGCGGGCTGCTCACCGCCGCGTACGACGGGGACGTCCGCATGCCCGCCGGCGCGCACGACACCGGATATCGCCGCGGCGACTGGGAACTCTGGCTGACGCCCGACAGGATGACGGCCTATGTCCGCACGCCCGACGGGGTGGAGGCATGGCCCGCGACGAAGGACGCGGTGGGCTGCCAGTGAAGTGAACCGTACCCGCGGCGTCAGCGGCTCATGTGCAGGGCGACCAGCAACTGCCAGACCTGGTCGGCGACTTCCTCCGGGGTGCCCTCAAGGAGTCCGTGCAGCCAGTCGGCGAGCACCCCCGCGAACGTGGCGGCGACCGCGGAGGCCACCAGCGGGGCGTCCGCGGCGCCCGCGAGGGTGCGCTCGGCCAGGCTGCGGGCGCGCAGGTCGCGATGGAGGACATGCCCGAGCGGGC